>JAUVIX010000037.1 GCA_030592565.1 Chlorobiota bacterium | reverse complement strand
CCCAAAATGTCGGATAGATTCCGGTAAGTTTTCTCTTGTAAAGATTCGCATAATCACGTGTTACAAATTCAAATGACGGATTATCAACTGTTCCAATATTTTTCAACAAAGCGATATCCGACCAGTAAACCGATTTCAACAGCATCCCGGGATTATAATATGAATAGATATAATAACCAAAATTGGACACAAGCAGATCAGAAAGACCATCATTATTATAGTCATAAAAAACCGGATAAGCACCTGCACCAAGATCAATCATCTCATCCTGAAGAAAATTGTCTTTCTCAAACTCAAAAACAGGGTTGTTATCAACACCTGAGTTTTCATACAACCATACACTTGTAAAGTTCTCTGAAGTTATCGTACTTGGATCGAACGGAGAAACAATAAGTTCATTCACTTCATCATTATCAACATCAATGTAAGCAGCAAGAGGCATTGAAAAAAGATCAATAGGTTTATCATTGGAAGGGAATAGGGTATCAAAGCTTGTAATATAGGCTTCTTCCAGTGTTCCGCCATTAATTAACTGAATAAGATTTGGATAATCCACATCTCCGAGGAGAAGATCTTTAACACCATTGCTATTCAAATCAAGCATAAGAAAAGTTGAACCTGTATGCCTGTCCTTTGATCCATCAGGAATAATAGCAGAGTTAGAGTTCAGGCCACCTCCAACACAAGTATCGAGGTAGAGGATGTTCGATTCTTCATTTTCGGCAAAATACCCCCAGCAGTCAGCTACCTCAATAAAATCAAGAGAATCGGGAATTCCATACTTTTCCATTGACTGGTTTTGGTGGTACTCGACAAAGGAGCCTAACCCCCAAAAAGTAACAATATCAATATCTCCATCATTGTCAATATCCGTTATTCCGGGATAATCCGCATAAGTTGTAAGGATATTGACGTAACCACCTCCCTGGAAAGATGTTATGTAGGGGTAGACTACCAGTTCAAATTCCAACTCGGTGGCAGAGATATTTTTATAAACCTGAATTCCTGCATATCCGGGAGAGTATGCAAAAATATCCTCTTTTCCATCCATATTATAATCAACAAGCTCAACCCATTGAAAAAGCTCAGGAAATTTATCTCTATACTCAGGTGCATAGGTATAATCAACCTCACCGGCTGTGCCTCCGTTAAGAAATGTCATTATCCTGTCGCCGTTTCTATCGAACACAAAAAGGTCTTTAATTCCGTCAAAGTTAAGGTCAATCTTTCCAAACTGGCAGGAGTTCATTCCACCGGCCCACGGATTGGCATACTGATTTTTTGATTCATCGAAAACCTTCAGGTTTGCACCACGGCTTGTGCTTTGCTGGAAATATAACTGAGAGTTGGCGCTATCAGATAAAATAAATCCCGATAACAGAATTGATAATATAATTTTTATTTTCATAATACTAATTTTAAAATGCTAATAAATCTATTTATGTTTTGAAGTAAAAATACATTCTAAGACCGTTGCAATATATGAATAACTCATAACCAAACTCATTCTATTTTTTAATTGTATTCATTCCTACTGTATAAGCATAAGTTGAACTTGGTATAAATGTCATCTCAACTTTTGCTTATACGTTCATTATCAAATATTTAACTTTCTCATCTGTTTAAAACTTTATAACATACTGAACTATTTGCTTTTACGTTTTGTCACGATTTTTGCTTCCTTCGGGCAAAAATCCCGCCAAAACCTCTTTTCGCTCCTTTATCCCCGCATTCCGCTTCGCTCCATACGGGGCTACCAAAATGTCGCTCCTACGGAGCTTATAATCATTCTCCTCTGTGTTTTAAAGAAATAATGACTGTTTCATTTATTACAACAAAGGTTTGCTGGTTTTTATATTCCCAACTCCTCTCCCAGCTTCCCCATCACTTCTGTTGCCTTTCCCTGAAGGGAGATGTCGGTTAACGAATTTGTATATTTTGAAGTTTCCATATTTACTTCAATTATTGTTGCACCGTTCTGTTTAGCAAGATATGGTAATTGCGAAGCCGGCATAATCTCTCCGGTTGTACCTATTACCAGCATAACATCGCAACTTGAGGCATCCTGAAAAGAATTAGCATAAGCATCCTGCGGAATGCCTTCCCCAAAGAAAATAAAATCGGGTTTAATCAATCCGCCACATGATTCACATCTCGGTGGAAGATTCTCAAAATCAATATTATCAACTGTAAAGTGATTATGACATCCTGTGCAAACCAGCTTTTTCATATTACCATGAAACTCATAAACAGTCTTATTACCGGCCTCATAATGAAGGTTGTCGATATTTTGAGTAATTATTGATTTTAACAGTCCGGCCTCTTCCATTTCGGCAAGGACATAATGTGCCCTGTTCGGATTGGCTTTACCATAATAATCATAAAAAATCTCTTTGATAACAGACCAGGACTCCAGAGGATTCTGATGGAAGAAATCTAACTCAAGGGTTTTCATATCATATTTACTCCAAAGACCGTCCTTGCCTCTGAACGGAGGAATACCACTCTCTACCGAGATTCCTGCTCCGGTAAATGCAGTTGTAATATTAGACTCATTTATTGCTTTGGCTGCTGCTTTAAATAATTTGTTTTCCATATTCAATCCATATTAAAAGCAAAAGTAATAAAAAAATAAGTTTATTTTTCGTCAATTCTATCAAGCATTTCCTGCGCTGATTTGTCTTCAGGATGTAAATTAATCCAGTTGAGCAAATATTTTCGTGCTTCAGTTTTATTGTTCCTTTCCAGGCAGAAACCAACCAATGCTGAAATATAATCTCCGTTATCAGGGTCAAGATTATAGGCTTTCAGAAATGCTTCTTTAGCCTCCGGCATTCGTTTAAGGTATTGAAGTGTCAGAGCAAGATTAAAATGAACTCTTGGTCTGTCAGGCATAAGATCAGACGCCTTTTGCAAGTATCCGGCTGCCGCTTCATAATCGCCCTTTTCAGCCATTAAGAGACCGAGAGAATAGTAAGTATCAGGTAATTCAGGATTAATTCTAATCACATCCTTAAGCAAGATTTCAGTCTTTTCATTATCTCCTGCTTTATTATACATCATAGCAAGATTTATTTTGGCCGGATAAAAAAGATTATCAATTCTTATCGCCTCTTTATAGTTTTCTTCAGCCTTTTTTAGGTCCCCAAGATTTGAATACATGTTCCCGAGATTATGCCGGCTTGCTGCAAAATCAGCACTGTAATTCATTACTTCAATATATTCACTGATACCTCTGTCAAGATTGATTTTTATTACGGAGTCGATGTATTCGGCAGGAACAGCTGACAATGCAGAAGAAGAGCTCAATCGTACAAGTCGTACAGAGTCTTTTAACATAGGTGATAAATAACTGACATAATCATTCCAGGCGGTTACTGGAAATGACTTTACTGCCTCATCCCTCAACAATGGATTTGGGTCGTTCAGCATCTTTATAATCACATCATATGATTTTTGTGATGGATATTGTCCGAGATATCTTGTGGCAGCTGCCCTGATAATGGGAGGATTAAGTTTATCGACCACTATACCTGTCAAATCCCCAACGGAAGAAACATCACCGCTTAAAGCCTTTGAGAATGGCTCACCGAATTGAGGACGTTTTTTCAAACCATACCATTTTTCCGTAAAATCGGCTGCCCATTTGGCTGTTTCATTAGTATGACACTGGCTATTACAGGCATTAGGAGTTCCAAGTTCAATACTCAAATCAGGACGAGGAATCCTCATGCTATGATCGCGTCTAAAATCGACTCCCATATAGTAACCACCAGGCATGTGGCAATTAATACACTTTGAGCCTTCACCGACATCAATCACACGTTCCCCATTATTCAGCACAATTGGCTTTCCATCCTCACCAGGGTATTTATGAAAATGATGTTGGTACGTATCATAATCCGCTTTCACGTGACATGCCTCACACAACTTATTTTCACCTTCGTATTTTACTTTCAGACTATGGACATCGTGACAGTCAGTACATCTCACATTGTTCATATACATTTTACTCTGCACAAAAGAGGAGTAAACATAATCCTCCTCAAGAATTTGTCCATCAACGTGATAGTAAGGCTCAACAGGATACTGGGGACCCATAATGTCAAATATTTCCTTTCGTGGATGAATAAAGTCCTCAAATGAACTACGGCGTGCATGACAGTAGGCGCATTGCCCGATAAGCTGATCGGATGAAATAGTGCTTGTCTGTACCACAAGGCCGTAATTATTATCGTGAGTGCGCTTTTCTTCCGGTATTTCTGCCCACTTAAGATGTTCGGAAGAGGGGCCATGGCAAGCCTCGCAACTGACATCTATTTCAGACCAGGTTGTATGAAAGATGTGAGTTTCAGGATCATAATTTTTCTTCAGATTTGTTGAGTGGCACTCAGCACACATTCCGTTCCAGTTCTGTCCGTTATTAGTCCAGTAAAGCCAGTCGTCGGGTTTGATGACCTCACCCTGATGAATAGAATCGGAAAGATGATACCAGCATTTCCTGTCTGTATCCCACGTTATCTGCAAACACTGAAACCTTCCATCCTCAAAAGGAACAAGATATTGCTGTAATGGTCTGAATCCAAAAGTATATGCTATCTGAAAATCTCCGGGCTTACCGTCGGGGCCTCGTGTGTGAACGTAAAACTTACCATCCTTTTTATACATCTTGCTTACAAAGCCATCCCGCTCAAACTCCGCATTATTGAAGTCGCCCAGTACTGTTTCATCAGTTGCAGTGTCCATAGCAAGATCATGGTCAGAGCCTTTCCAGGAATGATATTCATCTTCATGGCACTCAATACAACTTTCTCTTCCAACAAAAATTGCTTTTGACATCTGAATTTTTTCAGGATTATTGCATTGGGTAAGTAAAATGGTAAATAAAATTAGCATAACCCCGATAAAAGTAATACCACTGGAATGCAATTTTTTTACATTAATAAGTTTCATAGAATAATTATATTGGAACAATTATATTTACAGCAACATATTTTCTATAAAAATTCAAATTCATCACATATCGAATTCTACAAAAATCGTTTTTATGTTGTTACAAAACTATTAATAAAAAGGAAGATTGGAATATTTCTTTTCATTTTTTTATTACTTTTGCAATTCTAAATAAAAAATAACATTTAAACTAAATAAATTATGAAAACAAAAATTTCCATTCTGATTCTGTTATTCGCAGTTTCTGCTACTTACAGCACATTTGCACAATTAACAATCCTGTCGGGGCCTGAGCAGCTAACTTATTACAGGTTTGTAGAAGATTTAAATACTGTTATTGGTGGAGAAGACACCAAACCGTTTATTAATAAAAAAAGCAGCGGATCAGCAGACAATTTCAGGCAAATTACTGACCCGGAATCACCTTACAAGATAGCATTAATCCAGGAAGATTATCTCTATTTTATGAAAGCTTATGACAGTCGTATGAATACGGAGGTTACTAACAGTTTAAAAGTTATTGCGCCTTTGGCAAACGAAGAAATTCATATAGTCACAACTAAAGAAAGCGGCATCAAAAAACTTCAGGATTTACAAAAAAAGATAGTTGCTATCGGGACTAAAAATATGGGAACATATGCAACTGCATCTCTGATTAAAGACAAATCAAAGGTTGCCTGGAGTTCGAGAAATATTCATTTTGACCAGACTTTAAACGCCCTTTTTATGGGCCAAATCGATGCATTTTTCATTGTCGGTACTGCTCCGATAGAAAAACTTAACATGAACCCCAAAGCTATATCTGTGCCTCTTGACCTTGTAGAGTTAAATGACTTCAACGGATGGGCAAAGTACTATAATAATGATACGATCCGCACTACAGATTATATGTGGCTTGACCATGATGTTCCAACGTTTAATGTCAAAACATTACTCATCGTTAATGAGGATAAACTTACTGATGAGGATAAAGGCGAATTGAGTGAGTTAATCAATGAGCTGAATGCAAATCTTGCCAAACTAAAAGAGGTGGGACATCCAAAATGGAAAGAAGTTAACTTACAAGAGTGGAATGCTATGGATTGGCCTCTCTACAAGTAATAGTTTTAACAAATAATAAACAGAACCTCCGGTGGAATTCCACCGGAGGTTTTTTTATGGAATAACCACGGTTGTATTCATTCTGAAAATACCCAAAACTCACAATTGAGTATCCACATTCGGAATATACCGATTTATAGGCATTTAAGCAATGTATTATCCGCTGTGAATGACAATTCCTGTGAGTAAATTTCTTAAGCCTTAAACGAATTAAATACCTTTCACTTTATATTTCAGCAAGTTGGAAGTTTAATAATACATTTATCATTCCCGTTTGAACCTGCTTCCCAATTTATACACCAATCTACGAAAATGAAATACCCTCTTATTTTCGGATAATGAACTTGCTTTTGGAGTTTCCCCTATCTACCTGACTATCAACGATTTTTTGCGATTTCTCAACTTTGGTACGCTTTTGTAATAGGAGAGAATCACACTGAAGAACTAGTAATTACAATTTGAACAGAATTTAAAAATGAGCAACGAAGAAATCAAAAAGGCGGAACTAAGAAAATCAGAAGAAAATTTTTCCAGAACCTTTTTCTACATTCAGGTGGTAAGTTTAGTAATAGCAATAGTCAGCATCTTTTTAATTCAGTAAAAAATTAAACAAAATATTAACAAAAATTTAAGACCGTGATTACATCTATTGACTTTCAGAATTTGACCGAAGATTTAAAATGTTATGTAATATTAAACAATGGTCAACACGTTGCCGAGAGAAATTATGGAATTTACAACATACAGCTTTATAATGTTTATGGCTTTTATGTTGAAGTTTATTACTTACCCGGCTCAGAAGAGATAGACCAGATAATTGCAGTCCATTCAGACGAAATACTCGAACTTTATTTAGATAGTATAGATATCTCCGACCTTTTTATGTAAAAGTCGGAATATCAACAGATTCTTCTTTTTCTTCATAATTCTTAGTTAAATACCCCTTTGAGAATCTCAAGGGGGTATTTCATTTGACCAAAAGGCATAGAAACCTGAACACCAGCGATATCCGGTTTTAATAACTCAATAGTCTCCCTGGCTATTTCAAGTCCTGTTTCACGAGCATCCTCTTTCGATTTTGTATTATACATTCTCTGCATAATATGATCGGGTACAGAAGCACCAGGGACTTCATTATTCATAAATTCGGCATTTCGAACACTGACCAGGGGCCACACTCCGGCAATAATAGGGATCTTAATATGCTCAATGCGTTTCAGAAAACGATAAAACAGTTCATTATCAAATACTGGCTGCGTTATTGCAAACTCAGCTCCGGCTTTCACCTTCCATTCAAACCTGCGTATTTCATAGTCAAGGTCAATGGCACCCGGATTAACTCCCACACCAATAAAAAATGCAGTCTGGCTGTCCATTGGATTACCTCCAAGGTCCTGACCTCTGTTTAAATAATTAACAACATTTGTCAATCCAATTGAGTCCACATCAAAAACAGCGGTCGCATCAGGATAGGTACCCATTTTCGGTGGATCGCCTGTAATTATAAGCAGGTTCTTTATTCCGGCAGCATAGGCGCCAAGCATATCACCAACCATTCCAAGCAGGTTCCTGTCGCGGCAGGCATAATGCTGAATTACCTCTATACCAGCCTGCTGCTGCATCATCAATGACAAATAGCTTGCACCCATCTTCGACAATGCTCTTGGTCCATCCGGAATATTTATAGCATCCACACCTGCCTCTTTTAAATGAGATGCCTGTTCAATAGCAACAGACGGGTCTATCCCTCTCGGTGGAACAATTTCAACAGTTGTAACAAATTCATTATTACATACTTTTTTTGCAAATTCCGATTTCTCACAAACAGGCACTGCAGGCATAAACGACTCTTCAATCTTAACTTCAAGCAGCTTTGCGACTATCTTCCTCGGCTGAATAGCTTGTATGGACTTACGCATCTCCTTTATAAATGTAGGATTTGTACCACAACAACCACCGACTATTCGCGCACCGGCCTGAATAAAGCGTTTGGTATATTCGGCAAAATAATCGGCTGTGGCAAGATATATATTACGACCGTCAACATTTTGCGGAGTTCCTGCATTTGGCATTACACTCATCGGCACACCTACAACACTGCTCATTTTCTCAAGGGCATCAAGCATTGGCTTTGGACCAACACTACAATTGATACCTACAACATCAGCTCCCCATTGCGACATACGTGTGGCAAACATCTCCGGTGGTGTCCCGAAAAGTGAATTTCCCTCATTATTAATAGTCATCTGCGCAATAACAGGAATATCATACTCCCCTTTTATAGCAAGTATTGCCTGCTGAATAAGGTGAAGGTCAGAGAATGTTTCTAGTATTATCAGATCAACTCCCCCGTCAATCAACCCTCTTACCTGCTCAAGAAATATTTCACGGGCTTCGGATTCGGCAAGCGGGCCCCAAGGCTCCAATCTTTCATCAAGAGGACCAATGGAACCGGCCACATATATCTCATCCCCGGCAATTTCGCGAGCCAGTTTGGCTCCTGTGTAATTTATTTCATAGGTCTTGTCCTCCAGGCCATGCTTTTGAAGTTTAAGCCTGTTAGCTCCAAAAGTATTTGTTTCGATAACATCTGCCCCGGCCTCAACATACGAGCGGTGTATCTCCTGTATCAGTTTCGGTCTTTTAAGGTTCAATTCATCATAACAACTGTTAATAAAAACTCCCCTGTTGTATATCTCTGTTCCAATCGCTCCGTCAAAAAGAACCAGATTATCTTTCATATATTCAAGAAACGGTATTCTCATTTTTATCTTTTTTACCAATTCAAATTTACATTAAGCCACTTTTCGACCTGCTTTTCATTTACACCCTTTCGCTTTGCGTAATCTTCAACCTGGTCTTTTCCAATCTTACCAACCATAAAGTACTGCGATTCAGGATGTGCAAAATAATAGCCACTAACTGAAGCTGCCGGATACATTGCGAAATTCTCAGTAAGTGCTATTCCTGTTTTTCTTTCAACATCGAGAAGGTCGAAAATCACTTTCTTTTCCGAATGTTCAGGACAAGCAGGATATCCGGGTGCAGGGCGAATACCTCTGTATTTCTCTCTCAAAAACTCCCTGACATCAAAATCTTCATTTTTATTGTATCCCAAAAACTCTTTTCTAACCCTATAATGAAGCAATTCGGCATAGGCTTCAGCAAGCCTGTCTGCCAGCACCTTCATCATTATGCTATTATAATCATCATTATTACTTTCGTAATGTTTAATCCACTTTTCCAACCCGACACCTGCCGTTACTGCAAAAAAGCCAATGTAATCATCTATTCCGGTATCTTTGGGGGCAATAAAATCGGCAAGACATAAGTTCGGCTTTCCATTCTCTTTTAACTCCTGATTTCTTAAAAAGCTTAAGGTCGTAACTGGCTTATTATACGTCTCATCCGAATACACTTCAACATCATCTCCAATGGCATTAGCCGGATATAGTCCTATAACTCCCTTTGCAGTCAATCTTTTTTCTGACACTATTTTGGCAAGAAGATTATTAGCATCATCAAATAATTTCTTTGCCTCGTCACCTTTGACAGGATCATTAAAAATTTTCGGGTATTTTCCATTTAGATTCCACGCTCGGAAAAAGAAAGTCCAGTCAATAAATTCTATAATATCCTCCAACGGATAATCATCAAAATATTTTGTCCCAATAAGGTTAGGTTTAACTATATCATTAGCATCCCAAATAATTTTCAATCTATTATCTCTCGCTTCGGAAAGTGAAATATATTTCTTTGTTTGTATTTTTGCTTCGTACTTCTCCTTAATACTATCATATTTATCTTTAATCTTCTCCACATACTCCTGCTTCATATTCTCGGATATCAGGTTTGCTGATACGCCAACACTCAAAGAGGCATCCTTAACGTAGATCACCGGAGCATTACAATTCGGAGCAATTTTAACGGCAGTATGAATTTCAGATGTTGTAGCACCGCCAATCAGCAGTGGGATATTCATCCCAAGCCTCTCCATCTCTTTTGCAAAGTGCACCATCTCCTCCAGTGAAGGTGTTATCAAACCGCTAAGACCAATAAGGTCAGCATTTTCATCCTTAGCTGCCTGAATAATTTTATCGGCTGGAACCATAACACCAAGGTCAATTACCTCAAAATTATTACAAGCCAGCACCACTCCCACAATATTTTTACCGATATCGTGTACATCACCCTTAACTGTCGCCAGAATAATCTTTCCGGCTGACCGGACTTTCCCCTCTGCCTCCTGCTCCTGCTCAATGAAAGGAAGTAATTTAGCAACCGCCTTCTTCATCACCCGTGCTGTCTTCACAACCTGCGGCAGAAACATCTTGCCTTTCCCAAAAAGGTCTCCAACAACATTCATCCCATCCATCAACGGGCCTTCAATTATATCAAGCGAGCGTTTGTACTTTTTACGTGCTTCCAAAACATCATCTTCAATAAAGTCAGCATTCCCCTTAATAAGTGCATACCTAAGCCTCTCCTCCACATCACCTTTTCTCCATTTATCCCATTGCACTATTTCCTTACTCTTGACATCCTTAACTTTTTCGGCATAAACTATAAGTCTATCAGTAGCATCCTTTCTTCTGTTGAGGATAACATCTTCAACGAGAATCAGTAAATCTTTTGGAATATCATCATAAATCTGCAACATACCTGCATTGACAATTCCCATATCAAGTCCGGCATTAATGGCGTGATATAGGAAAGCTGAGTGCATTGCCTCACGCACAGTGTCGTTTCCTCTGAGCGAAAACGAAAGATTACTGATGCCACCACTAACCTTTGCATAAGGCAGATTATCTTTAATCCATCTTGTAGCATTAATAAAGTCAACGGTATAGTTGTTATGCTCCTCCATTCCCGTTGCTATGGTAAGAATATTAGGGTCAAAGATGATATCTTCCGGGGGAAATTGAACATCCTTTGTAAGAATCTGGTAAGCTCTTTTACAGACATCAATTTTCTGTTTGAAAGAAGCAGCCTGTCCCTTCTCGTCAAAAGCCATAACAACAACAGCAGCACCATAATCACGTATTTTAGCTGCTCTCTCCTTAAACTCCTCCTCCCCTTCTTTAAGGCTGATGGAATTCACAATAGCCTTTCCCTGGATACATTTTAGGCCCGCCTCGATGACCGCCCATTTTGAAGAGTCGATCATCACCGGAACCCTGGCAATATCCGGTTCGGCAGCGATAAAATTCAGAAAAGTAACTATTGATTTTTCTGCATCCAGCAAGGCATCATCCATATTAATATCAATAATCTGTGCACCATTTTCGACCTGCTGCCTTGCAATGGAGAGAGCCTCATCAAAGTGCTCCTCGCGAATCAGCCTGGCAAACTTCCGTGAACCGCTTACATTAGTACGTTCCCCAATATTTATAAAATTACTTCCCTTGTACACCTTTAACGGTTCAAGCCCGCTTAACAATAGCTCGTGTTGCGACACAGGTACTTTTCGGGGAGATGCATTTTCTGCCAGCTTAACAAACTCTTTAATATGTTCAGGTGTAGTTCCGCAGCACCCACCGATAATATTTGCAAACTTATTATCAAGAAAATCTTTCATCTGTACCGCCATAATCTTCGGGGTCTCATCATATTCTCCGAATTGATTCGGCAACCCGGCATTTGGATAAACGCTAGTGAAGTAAGAAGCCTTGTCAGATAACTCTTCGAGATATGGTCGAAGATCTTTTGCTCCCATTGCACAATTCAGTCCTACAGCAAGCAGGTCGAGATGCGAAATGGAAGTCAGGAATGCTTCTGTTGTCTGGCCGGAGAGTGTCCTGCCACTGGCGTCAGAAATTGTTCCGGAAACCATAACCGGCAATTTAATGCCTTTTTCCCTCTGAGCATCAGAAACAGCCATCAGAGCAGCTTTGGCATTGAGTGTATCAAAAACCGTCTCTATAAGGAAAAGGTCAACACCGCCTTCTATCAAACCACAAGCCTGCTCCTTGTATGCTTCATACAGGTCATCGAAAGTAACAGCCCTGAAACCGGGATTATTAACATCAGGCGACATGGAGGCGGTTTTGCTTGTCGGACCCATTGAGCCTGCTACATATCTGGGTTTTTCAGGAGTTAGCAGAGTATATTTATCAGCAGCCTGTCTTGCGATCTTTGCTGAGGCTACATTTATCTCATAAGCCATATCTTCCATATAATAATCAGAGAGTGATACACTTGTTGAGTTAAAGGTGTTAGTTTCTATAATATCTGAACCCACCTCAAGATATTTCTCGTGTATCTCGCCAATTATTTGCGGTTGAGTAACCGACAACAAATCGTTATTCCCTTTTAAGTCATATTTAAATTCTACAAATCTCTCTCCTCTAAAGTCCTTTTCTTCAAGATTATACTGCTGAATCATTGTACCCATTGCCCCATCAAGCACAAGTACCCGATGTTTGAGTTCCATCTTAATATCCGGTTTTCTTATCATCTTATTTTCTGAGATTCACAATATTAACATAAGCAAAAGTACAATTATGTTTCAAATTATCCATAATTTCATTTCTATTTCTCCCATTCTATTATCTTTGCAATTAAATAACAAACAAAAGAGAAAAATGTTGGTAATTCAAGAAGCTAAAACTACGAAACAAAAAAAGCAATTTATTAAATTGCCATTCAGCATTTATAAGGACAATCCTATGTGGGTTCCTCCAATAATGAAAGATGAGCTGAAACAAATCTCGCCCGAAACAAGCCCGTTCTTTGAATATTGTGATGCAAAATTCTGGACCGCCTGGGAAAATAATAAATGTGTTGGAAGAGTCGGAGCGATAATAAACCACGAGTACAATAAGAAGACTGGAAAGAAGCTTGGCCGTTTTACACGAATAGAGTTCATTGACGATAGGAATGTATCAAAAAAACTTATCGAGACAGCTGAAGGATGGCTTGGGGAACAAGGAATGGAAATTATTCATGGACCTCTGGGCTTCAGTAATCTCGAAGGCCAGGGATTGTTAATCGAAGGCTTTGACTACTTACCTTCAATAGCTTCTGTATATCACAAACCATATTACAAAGAACATATTGAAGCTCTTGGATTTGAAAAAGAAAATGACTGGGTAGAGTTCCGGTTAACGATTGGTGAAGATGTAATAAAAAAAGGTGTAAGAGGTGCTGCGATTGTTAAAAGAAGATATGGATTTGAGGTAATTAAACCCGAATCTACTAAAGAATTACAACAATATGTAAAACCATTATTCCGACTTCTTAATGATGCGTTTAAGGAACTACCCTATACAACTCCATTCAATGACAAGATGATTGATGCTATTGCCGGAAAGTACTTTAAGATTTTAAACCCTAAATTTGTTCGAATTGTAAAAAAAGATGATGAGTTAGCTGCTTTCGTTGTCGGAATGCCTTCGCTGTCAAGAGCTATGCAAAAAGCAAATGGACGACTGTTCCCTTTTGGAATTTATCACATAATGAAAGCTTTGAAAAAGCCGAAAACTATTGACCTTCTGCTTACAGGAGTAGCACCAAAGTATCACACTTCAGGAGCAGCAGTGATACTGTTTGCAGAGCTGCAACAGGAGGTGCTTAATATGGGTCTCAATCAGATGGAAACCACAGGTATTTTTGAAACAAATCATAATGTCATTAGCAACTGGAAAAATTACGAACATATTCAGCATAAAAGACGCAGGTGTTTTATGAAAGAGATAAAGTAGGATTTATCAAAACAGAATATATTTATTATTCTATATTTTGTCAAAAGCAACAATTACCTAGAAGTTAAACCGTTAACTCTTTATGCAGAAAATCGCAACAATATTATTACTAATTCTTGTAAGCAGCATAGCCTGTGCACAAGTTGAGGCCTATGAAGATGCTACGATTACTGCAGGGCTGCCTGTAAAGCTGAGTGCTGTATATGAGGGTTATTTTGGGACACTGGTTACAGTTCATGATGATGATTTTGCAGGCCCCTTTGATATAGGTTTCGATTTTACGTTTTACGGAGAGACGGCTTCTCAATTTATGATCGGGGCAAATGGCGTGGTCAGCTTCAATCTCTCCCAGGGGGCATACCGCGATCCGGTGTCAATCCCAAACAATAAGATGGAGAAAGCTATTTACGGGCCATATCAGGATTACTTTTCGCATGGAAGCATAAACAGCAATAATGTATATTACAAAATAGTTGGCACAGCACCTGACAGAAAACTGATAGTCGGGTGGTGTGAAGCGCCAATGTATAATTGTGCTGACCAGAAAGTAACATTTCAGATTGTTCTTTTTGAGACCGGAAAAATTGAAAATCATATTATCAACAAACCGAAATGCACCTATTTACTAAATAAAGCTACCCAGGGACTAAATTACAATTTTGACAAAGGTGTTCAGGTGCCGGGCAGAAACGGCACATCCTGGACTACCTCAAATGAATCGTGGAAATTTGAGCCTGACGGCAATGATAACTATACTGTAAACCAAATAGATTTTTTACCTGAAGTTATAGTTCCAAAATCGAACCTGACGCTAACCTGGTATGCAGGCAGTTATCCCGGAGGAGAGGTTATAAGCACCTCAACATCTTTAATTGTAAACCCTACTGAAACAACATCCTACTTTGCAGAGATAACACTTTGTGGAGGTACTAAATATTATGATGAAGTAAAAATTACAACCATACCACTTCCCACTGCATTCAGGCCTGAAAGCAATGTTGAGCAGAACAGGATTTTTAACGTCTTCGCAGATCCTGTTGACAATATCCAAAATTTTAAAATGTATATTTATGACCGATGGGGCAAGCTGGTTTTCGACACCGATAATATTTCGCAGGGTTGGGACGGCGAAGGAAACAATGGCCAATTATGCGCAGCAGGTGTTTACGTATGGGTAATATATTATGAAACCGAGAAAAACAAACTCACCAATAAAGGTAGTGTGACGCTTGTGAGATAGATGTTAGGAACGAGATATGAGATACAAGATTTGAGAACCAAGGTGCAAGATTGAGTATCAAGATGCGAGATTGAGAACCAAGATATAAATCCTGAGATGCTGGGTTTTAGTATCTAATTTCTAATATTCGTGTATTTTTTTGCACAAAATAACAAATAACAAATAATAATTGTCAAATAAATAACAAAACCCAATATCAAAAATACAAATTTTTGGTAGCAAAGTAAGGTGCAGTTTGGAATTTGGGTTTTTCAATAATTAGAGTTTATTTGAGTTTTGTTTCTTTGCAATTTGAAATTTCTGGTTT
>JAUVIX010000046.1 GCA_030592565.1 Chlorobiota bacterium | reverse complement strand
ACTTCCCGATAATGTTCTATTTGAAGGCGGAGCAGGTGAAACAGTAAGAAAAGAAATTTTGAAAACAGCCGAATTGCATACAATTTTAAGACTTCCAACAGGAATATTTTATGCACAAGGAGTAAAAGCGAATGTTCTGTTTTTTGATAATAAACCTGCATCAAAAGACCATTGGACAAAAGACATTTGGATTTATGATTACCGAAATAATGTACATCATACGCCAAAGAAAAACCCAATGCGTTTTGAACATTTACAGGACTTTATAAAACTTTACAATCCTGAAAACAGACATAAAAGAAAAGAAACTTGGAGCGAAGAAAATTCTGATGGCAGATGGCGTAAATATACTTATGATGAAGTAATTGAAAGAGATAAAACAAATCTTGACATATTTTGGATTAAAGACAAAAGTTTAACTGACTTGGAAAACTTACCTGACCCAGATGTTTTGGCAAATGAGATTATTGAAAATATTGAAGCAGGATTAAATAGTTTTAGAGAAATAATGGAAACAATAAACGGAGATGAAAACTAAGTTCATGTTAAAATTAATAAATCATTTTTATTAACTCATCATCAAACAATTCCCCCGTTACATTGTT
Organism: Chlorobiota bacterium; assembly: GCA_030592565.1. GTDB lineage: Bacteria > Bacteroidota > Bacteroidia > Bacteroidales > JAADJA01 > JAADJA01. Next base: position 13,732 of record JAUVIX010000046.1, on the reverse strand, counting down.
TATCACTGTAAATTGCAATTATTATTGAAATATTGAAAACAAGATGGCAACATTTGAAATAGTTATGCCCAAACTGGGCGAGAGCATTATTGAAGCAACAATTACTAAATGGTTAAAGCAGGAAGGTGACACAGTCGTCGAAGATGATGCCATTATCGAAATTGCAACTGATAAGGTTGATTCTGAAATTCCCTCACCGGTTGACGGCGTTTTGAAGAAAATAGCCTACCAGGAGGGAGAGGTTGTTCCTGTCGGTACTGTTATTGCTCTACTTGAGGTGGCAGGAGCTGATAGTGTCGATAAACCTGTTGTTGAGGCTGAGGATACAGCGACTCAGGCAGTTGTTAGTAATGAAGTTGTGGAAGATGCAAGCCAGGTTGAAGCACATGAATCATTTGATTATAAATCATCTGACAGATTTTATTCCCCCCTCGTGAAAAGTATTGCAAAGCAGGAAAACATTACTCCCACCGAACTTGATAATATTGCAGGCACGGGAAAAGAAGGCCGTGTGACAAAGAAGGATATTCTGCAATACATTGAATCTAGAAAGGCCGGAAAAGTACAACTTGTCAAACCTGCTTCAAAAACTATCGAGCCACCAAAGGTTACTTCAGGAGCTGGAGATGAGCTGATTGAGATGGGCAGAATGCGCAGGCTCATTGCAGACCATATGGTGATGTCGAAGCAGGTATCGCCACACGTAACTATGTTTCATGAGGTTGATATGAGTGCTGTCGTAAACTGGCGTAATGAAGTAAAAGATGAATTCTTGAAACGAGAAGGAGAAAAACTCACCTTCACACCACTGTTTATTGAGGCTGTTGCAAAAGCTCTGAAAGATTTTCCACTGGTTAATGCTTCGGTTGACGGCTATACAATGATTAAAAGGAAAAATATTAATATAGGAATGGCAACAGCTCTTCCTGACGGAAATTTAATCGTTCCGGTTATTAAAAATGTTGATCAAAAAAATCTCCTTGGTATAACAAAAGTTGTTAATGACCTTGCTAACCGTGCCAGGGCCAATAAGCTTAACCCCGATGAAATCCAGGGTGGAACATTTACAGTAACCAATTTCGGGCAATTTGGAAACCTGACAGGTGCACCCATAATAAATCAGCCGCAGGTAGCCATACTTGGAATAGGAATCATTAAGAAAAAAGCAGTTGTCGTTGAAACATCTCAGGGTGATATGATAGGCATCAGGCCGGTTATGATACTTTCGCTGGCATTCGATCACAGAATAGTTGACGGTTCGCTTGGAGGGATGTTTTTGCAGAGGATTGCAAATTATCTTGAAAATTTTGATACCTCCCGAAAAGTATAATTTTTGTTAACTACTCAGTAGCGAAATTAACAATAAATTGTAAATGGACTTTATGAAGCTGTGTACTAACGAGTAATGGTATTTACAGTTTATTTACATATGTAAATATTTGTTAATGGATATAAGCTATTAAAATTAATATGATATATTTGCCCATTATTAATTTAAAAACAGAATAATTATGAGAAAATTAATTTTATCATTAGCAGTTGTTGCTTTTGTTTCTTTCTCTTTAAGTGCACAGGTTTCAAGTAGCGAAAAAAATGCGCCGGCTAAGTCTGTTGAACAGCAAAAATTAGAGAAAGAGAAGAAGTATGAGCAACAAAAGTTAGAAAAACAAAAGTTGGAGAAACAGAGATTAGCAAATGAACAGGCACAAAACTCTCAGGCTAATAACCCAAATGCACCAATTGTAACATTTGATAAAGTGGTTCACGATTATGGAACCATTGAGCAACATGCCGATGGTAATTGTGAGTTTAAATTTACAAATACAGGAAAAGAACCATTGATTCTTTCCAATGTGAGGTCCAGTTGAGGCTGTACTATTCCAGCATGGCCAAGGCAGCCTGTATTACCCGGTCAATCTGAATCTATAAAGGTTAAGTATGACACCAAAAGGGTAGGAATAATAAATAAAACTATTCGTGTTTACTCAGATGCAAAAAAATCACCAATTACTTTAAGAATAAAAGGGAAAATAGTTGCTAAACCAGCTTCTACAATGCCTGAAAAATCACTTGATAAGACGGGTTCTCCCACAAATAAAAAGTAATTTTAGTTTGAAACTATTTTATTACTTTTGCAAAAATTTTAAAAATAAAAGCCATTCCGGAGTTTGACGAAAATCGTCGGACTTTCTCACAGCTTGCATAAAATTTGTCGGGATGGCTTTTTTCTATAAATCAGTAATTACAGATGGAATTAAACCTTAGCAAATCGATAGCATTTATCGACCTAGAAACTACAGGCATTAATGTTGCCGATGACAGAATTGTAGAAATCAGCATTATTAAAATCAATCCTGATGGTGAAACAGAGACACTTACCAGGAGGGTAAACCCGACAGTCCCAATCCCTCCTGTGACTACTGCAATTCATGGCATAAGCGATGAGGATGTGAAGGATGAGCCCACATTTGCTGAGCTTGCACCTTTGTTTGTCAGATTTATTGGCAATTCTGACCTTGGAGGATATAATTCTATAAAGTTTGATTTCCCCCTTCTTGTTGAGGAGTTTCTTCGTGTAGAAGTTGATTTTGATATAAGAAGCCGCAGGCTTATTGATGTCCAGAATATATTCCACAAGATGGAGCCACGCAACCTGGCTGCTGCATATCGGTTTTACTGCAAAAAGAAACTTGAAAATGCCCATACTGCCGAGGCTGATGCAATGGCAACTTATGAGATTCTTAAATCGCAGCTTGACGTGTATGCTGATACGGAATATGAAGACAAAAACGGAAAAATAAGTACTCCTGTTAAAAATGATATGGAAGCACTGGCAGAGTTTTCATCACGTACCAGGAACGCAGATCTTATCGGTCAGATAATTTATAATGATGATAATGTTGAGGTGTTTAATTTTGGAAAGCACAAGGGGAAATCTGTTTCAGAATTGTTTCAAAAGGAACCCCAATATTACGATTGGATGATGAAGAGTAAATTTGCCCGATCAACCAAAAAGACCATTACTGCAATTTATCTGAGGGGTTTTAATAATCAATCGGTTAATATTAAATGAAATCCGGTTTCGCTTTACTACTATTGCCACAAAAACACGAAATCCGTACAAGGTATATTGATAGATATATTCTGATTGGCTGAGTTTTAATGGACGGCAGCCGCCCAATTCCTGTTCGTTCTCATTCCGACGCCAGGGGCAGGCCTCTGTAAGAAGGAGTAATCCATCTGCATAGAATCAGACTGCAATAAGAGTATTTTGTGCTGTTTGGGATTTCTTAATCCTGAACCAAATATCCAAAGGATTTGTAATCCTGAAATAACAAGTTCGGAAATCCAATAACAGGATTTGATTATCAGAGGCTTATACCGTCTTATTCGTAAAATAAACTTGGTGCGGTGGAAAGGGGTGTGTTAAAATTCACAGTCCTATCCTCGAAAAGATTGCTACGCTCCTGCACACAAGGCTAACGTAAAGGCTTGCAATGACGTGTAAGTTAGGGAGTTGTTGTCATTGGGAGACTTACAACTACTAATGGCAGCTTTTATAATATGTAATCCCGGTAACGGCAGGCTACTCCTTAATCCCGGTAGTAACCTTACCTGTTTCCGGATCGAGTTCGGAGCCTCCCATTGAATGTGGTATCATGTAAATAGATAGTAGTACAATTGATGCTATAATTGGCCATAGTCTGTTTTGTTGGCTTTTGTAGAGTGCAAACCCAGCAATTGCCCAGAACAGGAAAGCAACTATTGTTTTGTTATCAGTGCAGTAGCCACCGAAAGGCCATCCTGTCCAGTAGTCGCCAAAAGCAAATTTCTGAACAATAGGTCCAAGTATCAATCCACCAATAAGGAGAGATACAACGGTAACCTTAGTATATTTGTAAGTTCTGTTACCTTTAAATATAGCTTCAATACCGGTCCTTGTGGAGTATAACATAGCTGTAAACATAAATATAATGTGTGGAATAAGGATATAAAGCGGAACGTATCCTTTATACCTTATTACAATCGGAGTTTCGTTCAACTGATACTCTTTTGAGCTGTCATTTATAGTAACAATATATTCAAATTTGCCGGCAGGTGGCAGATGTGGTAATTCTGCAATTAAATACTCACCTTCACGATTCATTTTAAGTGTTTTCCAGTCATCCTTACTTCTGAAAGTTCGATATTTAACCGTTCCGTTTATATTTTCAGGCATCTCAATTTTTATAGGTGCCTTGTCGCCGTCGAAGCTTGTCAGTAGCTTGTATTTGAACTCTTTACCGTTAAGGTCAATCTTTGCTCTTTTGGGATAAGAAGGACCAGTCATTTTTTGATAAAATGCTATACTTATCGTAAAAAATATTGCAAATATCCAAAGCCAAATTGATTGCGTTTTTGAAACCATAATTCGCTATTTATATTTTAAGAAAATTCTGTTAAAAACTGTTATAACATATAGTATTATTTATTGTTCACAAAAATATCTATTATTGTTGTTAACGATAAAGAAAACAGGAATAAAAATATATTAATTATTATTTTTGTTGTTTGTCTTATTATTAGACTTACTTTTGCACCCAATTTAATTTATTAATTACATAATACAATAATGAAAACAGGTAAAGTGAAATTTTTTAATGAGTCCAAAGGATTTGGATTTATTATTGACGATGAATCAGGAACAGATTATTTTGTTCACGCATCAGGTTTAATCGACCAAGTCAGAGAAGACGACGAAGTAATATTTGAGCTTAAAGAAGGCCGCAAAGGTTTAAATGCTGTAGATGTTAAATTAGCTTAACAAATATATTATTTTGATTAAACGATTTAAAGCCCGGATTTTCCGGGCTTTTTTATATTATATTTAAATTATTTTTAATGCAATCAATACGAAATATAGCAATTATTGCTCACGTTGACCATGGTAAGACCACTTTGGTTGATGATATGATACACGAATGTCATGCCCTAACTGACAGGAAAGATCCGGGTGAACTAATTCTTGATCAGAATGACCTGGAACGTGAAAGAGGGATAACCATACTTTCGAAACACGTTTCTGTTTCTTACAAGGGTGTTAAAATCAACATAATCGATACTCCCGGTCACTCCGATTTCGGGGGAGAGGTCGAAAGGGTGCTGAATATGGCTGACGGTGTTTTGCTATTAGTTGATGCCTTTGAAGGTCCAATGCCTCAAACGCGGTTTGTTCTTGGAAAAGCGATTGAACTCGGCTTGAAACCGATTCTCGTTATCAATAAGGTTGATAAGGAAAACTGCCATCCGGATATTGTTCAGGAGCAGGTTTTTGATCTGATGTTTAACCTTAATGCAACGGAAGATCAACTGGACTTTGTAACTATTTATGGTTCTGCAAAGTTTGGGTGGATGAGTACAGACTGGAAAAATAAAACTGATAATATTGTAGCTTTGCTTGATGCGATAATCGAAAATATTCCCGAAGCTCCGTATTACGAGGGTACTCCACAAATGAAAATTACTTCGCTTGATTATTCAAACTATGTTGGGCGTATCGCTATCGGGCGTGTTTTTAGAGGCGATCTGGCCATCGGTAAAGATTATATGCTTTGTAAAAAGGATGAAAATGTGAAGGTCAGGATAAAAGAACTTTATCTTTTTAAAGGACTTAACCGTGAAAAAGTTGAAGAGGTACGAAGCGGAGATATTTGTGCTGTTGTTGGCCTTGATGAATTTGAAATTGGTGATACCATTGCAGACCTTGAAAATCCAGAACCTTTGCCAAGGATAAATGTCGATGAACCTACTATGAGTATGTTGTTCACAATTAACAATTCTCCGTTTTTTGGTAAAGAAGGGAAATATGTTACTTCAAGACATTTACGTGACAGGCTCTTCAAGGAGATGGAAAAGAATCTTGCACTGCGAGTAGAAGAAACAGGTTTTGAAGATAAGTTTAATGTATTTGGCAGGGGGATTCTCCATCTTTCAATTCTGATTGAGACAATGAGAAGAGAGAAGTATGAATTCCAGGTTGGAAAACCGAAAGTCATTTTTAAAGATATTGACGGTGTTAAATCGGAGCCCTATGAAATTTTGGTTGTGAATGTTCCTGAGCAATATTCGGGGAAAGCCATAGAACTTGTGACTCAACGAAAGGGTAATCTTTTAGTGATGGAGCCAAAGGGAGACCTACAGCATCTTGAGTTTGATATCCCATCCCGAGGGCTTATTGGCCTGAGGAATAGTATTCTTACGGTAACTGCCGGAGAAGCTGTTATCAATCACCGTCTGCGCGGATATGATGTTTATAAAAATGATATCCCGACACGTAAGCGTGGTTCAATCGTCTCTTCCGAAACAGGTCAGGCACTTGCTTATGCGCTTGACAGACTGCAGGATAGGGGTCGTTATTTTATTGACCCAGGCGAGCAAGTTTATAAAGGTCAGGTTATAGGAGAGTATACAAGGGATAAGGATTTGGAAGTGAATATCACGAAAGGAAAGAAAATGTCGAATATGAGGGCTTCTGGTTCTGATGACGCATCTAAAATTGCTCCTAAGGTCAACTTTTCTCTTGAGGAAGTTCTTGAGCATATCAATGGTGATGAATATGCAGAAATGACCCCAAAGAGTATTCGGATGAGGAAGATTGGGTAGGTGAACCTGTACGGGGTGTGACTGGAAAACCAGCCATATGGCAGGGATAGCCAGTTGATGAAAATCAGATTAATAAAGAACTTGTATATTTGTTTCTTCTTAACAATCTCCGTTTCTAAAACAAAGTGAATGTTGATTGGAATTGGAGTTAAATGCTGAATTTTGAATTATTTATCAGTAGAAAATCTATCGAAGCATTATGGCCAGAAAGTGCTTTTTGATAATATAAGTTTCGGGCTGGATAAAGGGGATAAGATTGCTCTTATTGCTAATAACGGAACTGGGAAATCGAGCCTTTTAAAGATACTGGCAGCTAAAGATGTTTCTGATTCGGGAAGTGTGATTGTTCGTGATGGGATTAGAATTGGGCTTTTACAACAGGAACCTATATTAGATGACACCCTTTCAATCAATGAACTGATTCGGGAAGGGAATTCGGATGTGCTAGCCATTATAAAAGAGTATGAACGTGCTCTTGAAACACAAACAGTAGATTATAACGAGATTACGCATAAAGCTTTTGAAATTGCATCGGAGAAGATGGACATAGCTGATGCCTGGGATTACGAAAGAAGGTTGAAAGAACTGTTATCACGTTTTAATATATCCGATCTGGAGCAGAATGTCGGAACACTGTCAGGAGGGCAGCGTAAAAGACTTGCTCTGGCGCTTGTCCTGCTTGATAATCCTGAAATTTTGCTGCTTGATGAGCCGACTAATCATCTTGATATTGATATGATTGAGTGGCTTGAGAGGTTTTTGCAGCAGGCATCCGTAACACTATTAATGGTTACTCACGATCGTTATTTCCTTGATCGTGTCTGTAATCTGATTCTTGAGATGAGCGATGGGAAACTGTTTTATCACAAAGGAAATTATGAATATTTTCTGCGAAAAAAGTCCGAACGTGAGGAGGTGGAAAAGACAGAAATTGACAAAGCAAGACAGTTGATGAAGAAGGAGTTGGAATGGATGCGCCGAATGCCGCAAGCCCGAACAACAAAGTCGAAAGCAAGGATCGACTCTTTTTATGAAACGAAAGAAAGAGCAACAGGCAAAAAGATTCAGCAGGAGTTGAAGCTTGACGTGAAGATGTCGAGAGTTGGGGGGAAGATACTGGAAGTGGAATCCATTAAATTGAGTTATGATAATATTAAGATCGTTGAGGATTTCAGTTATGTGTTTAAGAAAGGTGAGAGAATTGGTGTAATCGGGAAAAACGGAGTCGGAAAATCCAGCTTTTTGAATATTATTACTGGCAAGGAACAACCGGATGGAGGTAAAGTTGATAAAGGACAAACAATCGCATTCGGGTATTATTCTCAGGAAGGGATTAAGATTGAAGAGGATAAAAGGGTGATAGATGCATTGAAAGATATTGCTGAGGTTATAGAATTGGGCAATGGCTCAAAACTTTCCGCATCACAGTTTCTTAATTATTTTATGTTCACTCCTGATATGCAATATACTACAGTGTCGAATCTCAGTGGTGGTGAGAAACGCCGGTTTTATCTGCTTACTGTCCTGATAAAGAATCCCAACTTTTTAATCCTTGATGAGCCAACAAATGACCTTGACCTTTTGACCCTGAATAAGTTGGAAGAGTTTCTGCTGAATTATAAAGGATGCTTAATTCTGGTTTCTCACGATCGTTATTTTCTTGATAAACTTTCTGACCATCTATTTATTTTTGAGGGTGATGGCAAGGTGAAGGATTTTTATGGCTCCTATACACAGTATAAGGATAAAGTGGAAGAGGAGAAGAGGCAGAAGAATAGACAAAAAGCTACGGAAAAGAAACTTATCAAAAATGAGAATAGGAGAAAGCCTAAGCAGATTAGTAATAAGCTGACTTATAGTGAACAGAAAGAATATGAGGTTTTAGAAAATGAAATAGAAATTCTGGAAAATGAGAAGTCTGAACATGAGTCTGCCATAGGTTGTGGAATAACCGATTATGAAGAGCTTCGGGAAATGTCCTCCCGTATTGCCGAAATAATCTCACTTATTGATGAGAAGACAATGCGATGGATGGAGCTGGCTGAGAAGTTGGAATCGTGATAAATACGGTTTTTTCAGTTAATTCTTGCGGCCGAGTGCAACGGGACAAATGCTGTGTTCAAACAAGTCAAGCGCGGATTTACTTATTGAGACTTAATTATTATGCATAGTTAATTTATCGGTTCTCTCAAAATTTTAAATTTGAATTCAGCTTTATATGCCTGGAATATTTTAATTTTTTTTAATTTACAAATTTCAATAATTTCTTTTTTTTCAGATGATGGAAAATTAATTCCTAAAGTTACTTCAGAAAATGTGTGATTGGTGAACTGAAGTTTTCTATCTTTATTATCAGGTATATTGGGATAAAAGTTTGTAACTATGCGGTACTCTTTTTCATTTTTCCACTCTTTTGATTTCACAAAATATCGAATAAACATTCTTTCAATTATTTCTGGATCTTTTTCATTTTTATAAACAACAGGTTTAATTTTAGGAAATTTTTTATTGTACTTTACACTTCTGCAAGCACTTTGTGTATTCTGTATTGATTTTCTCAACAGTTCCTCATCGAATCCTATGCATATACCTTTGCTTGAATTTGCATATTGAGACCACATCGAAATACTATTCCAACGTTTAGTCAACGATAAGACACCATAATATGAATCTTGATATTGAAAAAAATCTTTCTCGTAATCTTTTTGAACAGATGTGATATTCTCCATTCTCTTCTCATATTCCGGAATAACCTTGTTAAAGTCAATATTGTTATTGATGTTTAATTCAACATGCTTGACAAGACTATCATTAATGTAATGATCTATTTCTTGTTTATTCAACAGTGAAAAATTAGGTGGAATTCGACAATCGAATGGATCATCAAATAATTTTGGTGAAGATAGATAAAGCTCATTTTTTATGAGAACATTCTTGTGATCACCATCTGTCCAATTTCTATATTTGTAGACTCGTTTTGGAATTGCTCCCATCTGAAAAGTAATTATGCATAATGACTACAGAACCATCAATCAAACCTCATATTTCCATTTTGGGTAAAACCGCTTATTAAATGCCAGTAAATTAATGATATTAGTTGCAGTTTCTAATCTTTATCCTGTTAATGGCTCTTATGAATTTGCTAAATTACAAAGTTTTTATTTAATGCAAAATAATCTTATAGTTTTATTCTAAGTTTCATTGTTGAACTTTTTATTACTTTGAGCCTTTATTAAATAGTAATGCAAATTTTGAAGGAAAATGACACTTTTTCCTGTTTTTCGGACTCTTTTTAAATACACACCTAAAGTGCTGATACTCAATAAAACATTTGTATTTTAGGGTGTCCCAAATTCAACAATATGTTTTTATGTTACTTTGTCTTGATACAAAGTAACCAAAAATCAAGAAAATTCAAAGCTATCAACCCACAAGCCTACCCACGCCCGCTGAATTTTCGGGCCAACGCACATATATATGCTTCGCATTTATTATGTTTATCTGTTTCCAGTTATACTTACTGAAGTCAATAGACCCGAACACCCAAACCTAAACAATCGCTTGCGATTGTACTGCGGCCTTAAATATTTTCACGTAATTTTTCCACCGCAACAATTTGCGCAGGACATTTGTAAGAAACCCTTGAACTGCTGAAAGCTCAAATAACCATAAAGATTGTACCTGTTAGCCCGAAAATTGATAACCCAAAAGTTTCAGGGCTTGGGTTTTGTGGCAATTGTGAGGATGAGAAAAATAGGGAAAAAATTTTCAGCCTTGATTTTTTGTAACTTTTTTATCAAGAAAAAAGTTAATAAATAAATTACCACCTAAGAAAACTATACGGAATTGTTTTGAATCTTTCTTTCATATACTTATATCTCTTATATATAAGTAATAAAAAATATTATTCTCTGAATATCCTTACTCAAGTCAGATTATAAAGAAAGATAATTTTATAAAATTATCTTGAAAAACTTTTAGGGTGTCTTAGTGCGGAAAACAGTAGCCATTATTAATATAATAATGCAAATTTTGAAGAAAAATGATACTTTTTAAAGATAATGGAATCATACAGATAACTTTTTCTATCTTTGCCTAAACTTTTACAGATTATGATAAAATCAATGACAGGGTTTGGTAAAGCACTCTGTGAGTGCCAGAACCGGAATATTACAATCGAGATAAAAACTCTCAATAGCAAGCAAATTGATATTAATGCAAGAATTCCTAACGGATACCGGGATAAAGAACCACAGATGCGTTCGTTAATATCTTCCCGATTGCAACGTGGTAAGATCGACTTTTCTATTAATGTGGAGATAACCGGAGAAGCGTCAAATTACAAAATAAACAAACCTCTTGCATTAAAGTATTATAGTGAGCTGAAAGAACTAGCAGTAGATTTGAATGAGAATAACTTTTCCGACTTCCTGCCTCTTCTTATCCGCATGCCCGATATTTTGGTATCTGAAAAAGAGGAGGTCTCCGATGCCGAATGGAATTCTGTTTTTCAGGCACTGGAAGAGGCTTTGAAGCAGGTTGATGATTTTAGAATCCAGGAGGGTAAAATGCTTGAGAATGATCTGCTTATAAGAAATAATATTATCCTTCAGCTTCTCGAAAGGGTTGAACCGTTTGAGAAAATACGTTTTGAAAACCTAAAGGCAAAGATACTGAAAGATTTGAATGACTTTACTGAGAAGGATAGTATTGATAAAAATCGTTTTGAGCAGGAGCTTGTCTATTATCTCGAAAAGCTTGATATAACTGAAGAAAAGGTCAGACTTAGAAAACACTGTGAGTATTTTGTTGAAACAATGAAAGAACCTGAATCCAAGGGTAAAAAGTTGATTTTTATTTCACAGGAGATTGGACGGGAGATAAATACTCTTGGCTCAAAAGCCAATGAGGCTAATATTCAGAAGGTTGTTGTTCAGATGAAGGATGAACTCGAAAAGATAAAAGAGCAATTGTTTAATATTCTGTAGAGTTGTTATGGGAAAAAACAAAAAAGTGAGCAACCAGGGAAAGCTTGTGATTTTTTCGGCCCCATCAGGGGCAGGTAAAACAACCATTGTTCGTCAACTTCTAACAGAAATATCCAAACTTGAGTTTTCAGTATCTGTTGCAAGCAGGCCAAAACGTCCTAACGAAATTGATGGTAAGGCCTATTATTTTATCCCGGTTGATGAATTTAAGCAGAAAATTGAAGATGATGAATTTCTGGAGTGGGAAGAGGTTTATGAGAATAATTATTACGGAACTCTTAAATCGGAAGTTGAACGAATATGGGCAAAAGGAAACTCTGTTATTTTTGATGTGGATGTTGTAGGTGGTTTGAATATCAAAAAGTATTATGGCGATAGGGCTTTGGCTATCTTTGTTATGCCACCTTCTGTTGAGGAACTCGAAAAAAGATTGCGAAACCGTTCAACTGAGAGTGAGATGGATTTGAAAAGGCGGATAGAAAAGGCAAGACATGAAATGACCTTTGCACCCGAATTTGATAAGATAGTTTTTAATGATAACCTTGAAAAGGCTGTAAATGAGGCAAAGGAGTTGGTAGAGAAACTTATTATCATTTAGAGGGAGTTTTGAATGAAATATGAAATATATTTATCACCTAACCCTCTCCTCACAATCCTCCGTTAAAACTACGGATGCTAAAAAAAGGAGAGGGAAGAAGCCGGCTTATGATATATGTCTTCACAATCATCCGTTAAAACTACGGATGTAGAAAAAGGAGAGGGAAGAACCCTTCCAAGGGGGGGTGGTTGGGATTTTGAATTGCAAAAGTAGTTTGTGAAATATGCTGTTTAAATTTATAATTATTTCATTCCTCTCCTGTGGGAGAGGATAAAGGTGAGGGGAAGGGGTTTTGAATGAGGGACAAATGGAGCAAAAGTGCAAAACAGTAAATAAGCAGAAATTGCTATAAAAATATTATCAAATGAAAAAAATAAAATCAGTTATTCTCCCTGCTTATAATCGTAATATTATCAGGGCAATAATAGGTTTAGAAACGGGCGAGCGTAAATTACCTGCTCTTCAGCCCAACGATGTTTTAATAAAAATGGAAGCCGCACCCATTAATCCTTCTGATATTGCTTTTATCAGAGGAGAGTACAATGTGGATAAACAAGTGCCTGCTGTTCCGGGGTTTGAAGGAGTTGGAATTGTAGAGGATGCAAATCCCATTGTGCAGGGCCTGATAGGTAAAAGAGTGAGCTGTTTTGTGCAGGGTGATAATGATGGCACCTGGGCTGAATATTTTATCACAAATGCAGATAATTGTATTGTAATTAAAGATGAATTGGCAATTGAACAGGCTGCCTGCCTTTCAATAAATCCATTCACAGCTTATGCGCTTTTTGAAATCGCAAAGGAGAAGGGTTGCGATTCAATCGTACAAAATGCGGCAAGTGGTCAGGTTGCTGAGTTTGTCAGAGTTTTTGCAAAAATGGAAGGTGTTAAGGTCATAAATATTGTCAGAAAACAGGAGCAAGTTGAGGATTTGAAATCTGCAGGAGAGGAGATTGTGTTGAATTCTACTGAAGAGGGTTTTGCAAAACAGCTTAAAGAATTGTCGCAAGAGTTGAAAGCGTCAATAGCTTTTGATGCGGTTGGCGGTGAGATAACCGGAATGCTTATTAATAATATGCCTGCAGGTTCTGATGTCATTTTGTATGGCGGATTGTCCGGTTTGGATATAGCAGGGATTGATTCTCTGGGAATTATTTTTGGGAACAAAAAGCTTTATGGTTTTGATCTGAATAAATGGATTGCTGTAAAAAAAGGGGATGAATTTCAGAAAGTTGCAAATGAAATACAGAATATGATTATTGCTGGCGACTTAACAACTGAAATACAAAGCAGTTTCTCCCTTGATGATGTTGTTAGTGCTATTAGAATTTATATAAAGTCAATGTCTGCCGGAAAGGTATTATTGCACGGTTAATTGATCATTAGCTTTTTAGTATAAATATTCATACCGTCTTTGATTTTAACGATATAGGCACCTGTTTTGAGCGATAGTCGTAACTCTTTATTAAGCTTATCTGAATAGATATTAATATTCTCGGAGTAAATT
>JAUVIX010000133.1 GCA_030592565.1 Chlorobiota bacterium | reverse complement strand
TTTCATATTATCTGAAAAAGAGGCATATTTTTGGAGATATGTTTATTGAAATTTATAATGATAAAGGCGAAAAAATAAAAGAACTACCGGCAGGCAAAAGAAAAGGAATAAACAGGGTATCCTGGAGGATGCGAATGAAGCCACCCAAGGTTCCCAAATCTCCTTTACTGGCTTTCAGAGCAATGTATGGACCGACTTATCCACCGGGAGAATATACGGTGAAGATCGTTAAAGGTGAAAACAGTTACGAAGGAAAAGTAAACGTAATTTATGACCCAACTATTCCCCATTCAGAAGAAGATCGAGATGTAAGACTTATTGCACTAATGGAAGCATACAACCTGTTACAAGACCTGGGATTTCTTGATAAACAGATCAGGGATATCAGGGATCAGGCAAAAGATAATGCTACAAAAGTTAATAATAAATCCCTGGGTAAGAAGTTAGCAAACCTTTCCGGTCAAATGGAAGAGATGCATAATGAACTTGTTGCAACTAACGTAACCGGTGCCATTACAGGTGAAGAAAAACTTCGTGAAAAGATTAGTGATATTTATAGCGCAATCCTGAGTTATCAGGGAAAACCCACTAAATCGCAGGTAGATCGACTTTCTAATCTTTCGAAAGAAGTTACAGTCAGAAGGGGTATTATTAATAACCTGATAGAAACCGAGTTACCAAACCTGAATAAACAACTTAAAAAAGAGGAATTGAAAGGATTTAAGATAATCACGAAAGAGGAATTTTTAGAGGAGGAATAAGAAGAAGACAGTTGGTAGTCGGCAGTCAGCAATCGGCAGTCGGCAATCGGCAGTTGCCAAATATAGTACAGTTTAATACAACTAAAAATTGTCTGTTTTTTGATTTTTCTTGCATTTGTAATTATTTTTTCCTATATTTGTACTCTATATTTATCCGGAAAAATCAACTATTATGGTAAGAAAAAAGAGAGTTGTAATTTTAGAGGATGACCCCCTTAGCAATGCACTGTTATCATTAATGATGACTAATAAGGGCTACGAGGTATTCGCCTATGAAAACGCCCTTTGCAGCCTACCCCTGCCTGCCAGTGCAACGAAAACGAAAGATGTACCGATATCATTTTATCCGACCTCCATATGCCCGGGATGACCGGACTGGATTATTTCACATCACAGAGAGCCAAAGGTTGTAAATGCCAAAACATTGCACTTGTTACAGATGACATCAATATTGATGTTGCGAAAAAAGCAACTAACCTGTCGTGTCAATTATTTTCAAAACCTTTCGATGCTAAAGAATTATCAAGATGGTTGAATAATATTGAACAAAGTTTTGATGATAATGTGACCCTCACTAACTGGTTTCAGGAATAGCTCATTCATTAATTCGCATTGTTTTCTGATTCTTGTCACCATCTGTTGCTATTCCATTTTTCAAGTTTTTATTAATAATATCAATTAATTATCCGATTATTTATTTGTCCCAATTCGGAATATTGATTTATTTTTGAAAAATAATTGATATTAACATATGTCGAAGACAATAGTCAAAAACACAGCCTCTATAATATTGATTATCTATGTTTTACTATTTATGGCCTTCAAAAAGCCTTATGAAGAGTGGGACAGGGTGATCAATAGCGATGGTAAGGGTTATTACGGTTATCTGACTGCCATCTTCATTTATCACGATCTGGATTACAAATTCATTGAAAGCTACGAAAAAGAATACTACCCTTCGGATAGGTCTGTTTTCAAGGATTTCAGATATTCATTCAAAGGAGAAACAGTCAATAAATACTTTCCGGGGCTTGCAATTCTATGGCTGCCGTTTTTCCTTCTTGCTCACTTTCTCAGTTATCTGCTTGGCTTCCCTACCGACGGTTATTCGATCATCTATCAATATTCCATTACACTTGCTACTCTGTTCTATCTATGGCTTGGGCTTAAATTTCTTCAAAAATTGCTAATTCGTTTTAAAGCAAAAGATACTGCCGCCTCCTTCATAACTTTCACTATTGCTTTCGGGACAAATATCATTTATTATGCTATTGTCGAGCCCTCAATGGCTCATATCTACAGCTTTGCACTTATAACGGGTTTTATCTATTTCTCCCTTCGTGCAATTGAAGAAAACCGCACAAAATGGTATCTCCTTGCCACCCTTTGCTATGGCCTGACAATAATTATTCGCCCGACGAATGGCATTTTTATTTTCATAGTACCCTTTCTTGCAGGTAGTGCTGCATATCTCAAAGAATTTTTCAACAGATTCTTTAAGAACTCCAAATCACTTTTTTATTCTCTTCTTACTTTCACTCTGATTTTATTAATTCCCCCCCTGATATGGTATATCCAAACAGGATATTTCTTTGTTTACTCTTATGGAAAAGAGGGCTTTGACTTTTTACATCCACATTTCTTTCAAATTCTTTTCAGCTATAATAAGGGGTGGTTTATTTATACTCCAATAGCTTTTGTTTCATTGTTTGGTTTTGCAGGCCTGTTTAAAGAGAATAAATTCAAATTTACAGTCCTGGCCCTATTGCTGATAATTCATATTTACATAACCTCATGCTGGTGGGTTTGGGATTACACATCAAAATTCAGCCAGAGGGTGTTTATTGATTTCTATGCAATTGTTGGCATTCTTCTTTTCTATCTGTTTAAACTTGTTGAATGGAAACCTATCCTAAGAAAATTGTTAATGCTATTTATTGTATTGATGATTGGCATGAACCTGTTTCAATTTTATCAGCAAAGCAAATGGGTTTTTCCGTTCGGACATATCACAAAAGAGATTTACTGGGATTCATTTTTCAGGCTGACACCCAGGGCAAAGGTCTATATTCCTGAAGAAGATATCGTTGAAACAAGAACTATTGAGCATGATTTTGAATCATTAAAGAACTGGAACAACGAAGATAAGATTGTTGACATTGATGGAAATAGAGTTATCAAAATTGATTCGGCAAACATTTACAGCGTGGAATTTCGTGATCGGTTTGTCCCCTATTTCAGCACATCAAACAGAATCGTAAAGGTTAGTGCCGATATATTGTCTGATATAAAAAAGTCGGAAAGTATTTTGATTGTTGAGTTTCAAGTCGGCAATATAACATATAGCTACAATCCTTTTTATCCCGGGGCATATAATATTAAAGACAAATGGACTCATGTTGAATTCGCGATTTACACACCCGAACCTGTTACCAATGAAGACTTTGTAAAAGTATTCTTCTTTGACGCCTCGAAAAAGGAGACCCTCTATATCGATAATTTAAGAATTGAGTTTCTTTCGATCAAAGAGGGAGCAGAACATTTGGATGGAATTGACATCCCTGAATCGAAAATAATCAATATTGCAACTTATGAAAATGATATGGAGAGTGCAAGAGGCTGGGGAAACTATAAAACAGTTACTAATACGAAAGCACACCTGGGAAAGAAATCTTCCAGGGTTGACAATAAATCTCCTTATAGTATCTCTTTTGAAAAAGATATAAAAGAGTTCAATAACCTAAAACAACTATACATTGTTGTCCACGCTTACGTGTTTTCAGAAAGTATACCAGAAAATCCAAGGCTCATTGTTAGTTTTTCAGCCGATGGAAAAATGAAAGAATACAAGGCATTCTTTTTCAGGGATAAAATAAAGCCTGGGTACTGGTCGCCAGTGGAATACATTTTACCTATCCCTCAACCTCTTTCAAAATATGAAAAGATAAAAGTATATATCTGGAATCCTACACAAGATGAGGAAATTTTTATTGATGATATGAAAATTGATTTTATTTCGATAAAAAATGAAATTATTGATGGAAATGGAAAATAGATTATGAAAAAATCGAGACTATATTATTCAATAGTAGTTTTACTCCTTACCGGATGTACAAATATAGAAAAAAAGTATTACGACAATGGCAACATAAAGTCGGAGATAGAGATGAAAGGAGAAATTTATGACGGTAAGGCCGCCTGGTATTACGATAACGGCACAAAGCAATACGAGGTAAATTACAAGAATAACCAGTTACAGGGCACAACTTACCGTTGGTTTCCCAACGAAAAAGTGCAGCTTATTGAAAATTACAAAGATAATCACCTTAACGGGGATTCTAAAGAGTTTGATATCAGAGGCAAATTAATGACGGAAAAGACCTATCGAATGGACACTCTTAACGGCACTTATCGTATGTTATACGAAAATGGCAAACCAAAAATAGAAGGCACTTACATAGATGGTTTCTTTGATGGCAAGTGGCTATATTATGATAATTCAGGTAATGTGGTTGGAATAGGGATATATAACAGGGGCACCGGATCACAAAAGACATGGCATTCTAACGGGCAGCTTAAACATATTATCAACTACAAAAACAATCTAAAACAGGGAAAAGAAATTTGGTATAACCCTGATGGCACAATTCAAAAAGTAATTAAATATGATGAAGGAAGTTGATAGTTTCCAAATTGCTATGTTAATACCCTATTATAAGCAGGCCCAGACCTCCTCATCTCGAAATTTTACAAAAAAAAAGCAATAACTATTTTTTCATTAATTATTTTTCCTACTTTTGGCTCTTTGTTAAACAGCAAACAACAAAAATGTTATTCTTTCGTTAATTTATGCGTGTTATGAATCAATCAGAAAAACTAAAAATTATTACTCCCAATAGCTTGGTGTTTGACGTCTCTTTTTTAAATATTTGTTGTATCAGAAAAATAAATCACCAATTATATAAAATAATTACAAGATGAAAAAGCAAATTTATATTGCGCTTGGCATTGTCGTTTTAGTAATTCTGGCTTTATGGTATTTTCTTGGAGGGGAGTCCTCTTCAGTTGAAACCATTTCTACAGAAGTAAAAAGGGGCGAATTTAAAATAACCGTTACTACCACTGGTGAACTTGAGGCAAAAAATGCTGAAGAGATTAGGGGACCTGGCAACCTGAGACAGATCAGAGTTTATAATGTAAAAATTTCCGATATGGTTCCGGATGGAACTGTTGTTGACTCTGGAGACTTTGTTGCTTCACTCGACAGGTCGGAACTGGAAGGAAGGATTAAGGATCAGGAGCTTGATCTGGATAATGTTGAGACACAGCTGATGAAAGTTAAGCTTGACACTTCACTTGAGCTTAGAGGATTACGAGATGCATTGATTAACCAAAAGTTTGCTCTTGAAGAGATAAAAATAAGGCTTGACCAGTCAAAATATGAACCCCCTACCACAATTAGACAGATTAACATCGAACTTGAAAAGGCAGAACGAAATTATAATCAATCTATTGACAACTACCAGCTTAAACTTCAAAAAAACGTAGCAAATGTTAAAGAGGTAAAAGCCAAACTTGCAAAATCAAACAGAAAATATCAGGATATGGTTGATGTTATGAGTAAGTTTACAATTTATGCCCCTCGCCAGGGAATGGTTATTTACCGTAGGGATTGGAACGGTAAAAAAAGAGGTGTTGGCTCGGAGATAAACCCCTGGGACAATGTTGTTGCGACTCTGCCAGACCTTACAGAGATGCTGTCAAAAACCTTTGTTAACGAAATCGACATTAGTAAAGTTAAAGAAGGACAGAGTGTGGAAATGGGAATAGACGCTTTTCCTGAAAAAAGTTTTACAGGAAAAGTCACTGAAGTTGCTAACATCGGCCAGCAGCTTCCAGGGTCAAATGTTAAAGTCTTCGAGGTTGTTATTAATGTTAATGAATATGACTCTGTAATGCGTCCGGCAATGACAACTAAAAATGTAATTATAACAGATATAATTGATAGCGTTTTGTTCATACCTATTGAATGTCTTTATAATGTAGATACCATAACATACGTAGTCTCTGACAACAAAAGAAAACAGGTTATTATTGGAAAAAGTAATGACACAGAAATGATTATCCGAGCCGGACTTGAAGAAGACGATGAAGTATATCTTATCCCTGCTGAGGGTTATCAGGATTATAAACTTGTCAGACTTGATGATGATATCCTTCAAGTGTATAAGGAAGAAGAAAGACAAAAGAAATTGCTGAAGATAAAAAATGACAGTATCAGAGCAGCTAAACAGATGGAGAAGAAAATGAAAAACGGAATGCCTCCGGGAGGAATGAAGATGATGAGAGGAAGAGGGAAAAAGTAGAGTTTAGATACGAGATGCAAGACACGAGATGTGAGATACAAGATACAAGAAACTAGATGTGAAAAACAAGATTTTTGACTTGAGTGTAAGATAAATAAGGGTTGAAGAATTGTTTAGTATTATGACATTAAATATACAAAATATTAATCTTGAAAAAAAATCACTTTGGAAAGATACTTTCAAATAATAAACATCGCCCTTGAGGCTGTTTTTGCCAACAGATTCCGTTCTATACTTACAGCTCTCGGCATTATCTTCGGAGTAGCGGCAGTGATAGCAATGATGGCGATTGGTAATGGAGCTCAAAAGGAAATCCTTGACCAGATAAAACTTGTTGGAGTCAACAATATTATTATCACCCCAATAATTGAGAAGTCATCGGGAGCGAGTAGTGAAGATGACCCGACTCAGACACAAGCTAAAAAGTTTTCGCCCGGACTCTCTTTGAAGGATGCAGAAAGTATTAAATCAATAATTCCTTCTGTTGAAAAAGTTTGCCCCGAAGTTATTTACGAAACCTTTATCCTTAAAGGCGGCATAACAACGTCAGCAACACTTAGCGGGGTAACACCTGATTATTATGATGTTTTCAACCTGAAACTTCAAAAAGGACTTATGTTTACCGATAATCAGCTTAAATCAGGAGATGCAGTTTGCATTATCGGACCTAATATTGCCTCCAAATTCTTTCCCGATGAAGACCCTATTGAAAAGCATATTAAATGCGGAAATCTTTGGCTAAAAGTTATCGGCGTGCTGGAAAGCAGAAAAATGGGAATCGGCTCAGAAGACCTTGGAATAACTAACTCAAACATTAATATTTATGCCCCGATAAATACAATCTATTTACGATATAAAGATAGGTCGGTAATAACCAAGGCATCCTTGCAAGGTGGAGGATCAACTGTTTTTTTTAGGGGTGGATCGGTTTCTTTTAGCTCCAGCTCATCAGGAGATGAAGATGTTAATAACCATCAGGTTGACAAAATCACTGTTCAGGTAAAAGAGAGCAGCCAGCTAAAGGCAACTGTTCAAATTCTTAATAAAATGCTTAAGCGGCGTCACTCTGGTGTTGAAGATTTCCAGATCAAAGTGCCTGAACTCCTCCTGAAACAGGAACAGCGCACAAAAGATATTTTCAATATTGTACTCGGAGCCATTGCCAGTATTTCACTGATTGTTGGTGGTATAGGAATTATGAACATTATGCTTGCCTCAGTGATGGAACGGATACGTGAGATTGGTGTCAGGCGGGCAACAGGAGCCACAAAGCAAGATATTGTTTTCCAGTTTCTGGCAGAAGCTATCCTTATAAGTATTTCAGGTGGCCTCATCGGAATTATCCTCGGTATATCAATATCGAAAATAATAATGAAAGCCACGGACATCCTGACTATCGTATCCCCGATGTCAATTGTTGTATCCTTTGGAGTCTCCGTAGCAGTAGGAATTATTTTCGGATATATGCCTGCGAAACATGCTGCCGAACAAGACCCGGTAGAGTCATTAAGACACGATTAAAATTAATTTCAAGAATCTGTTTTTTTTGAATAATAATCCTAATACAAATAAACTGCTCATATCCACTGCCTATCTCGGGTCTGTCGAATATTTTGCATTTATTGTCCAAAATGAAAAAGCCATAATTGATTCGGGTGAGCATTACATTAAACAGACCTACAGAAACAGATGTGAGATTTATGCAACAAGCGGAAAACTATCTCTAATAATTCCGGTTATCAAGGTAAACGGAAATCATACTAAAATAAAGGATATCAGGATTGCATATAC
The DNA here is from genome assembly GCA_030592565.1 of Chlorobiota bacterium. Taxonomy (GTDB): domain Bacteria; phylum Bacteroidota; class Bacteroidia; order Bacteroidales; family JAADJA01; genus JAADJA01. The sequence goes on along the minus strand of JAUVIX010000133.1, from coordinate 1,299 downwards.
CGAGCAATGGCAGAAGGTTCACTGGAGAGCTATTGTTTCAGCTTACAACCAATCACCTTTTTTTCTGTATTACAGAGATGAGCTTGAGGGTTTCTATTTAAATACGTTTGACTATTTGCTGGATTTTAATCTAAAAATTACAGAGACTGTTTTAAATCTAATTGGGATCGACAATATGATTGAAAAATCTGTAGGATATATTGAAAAGAATGACTCTGACAGACTTGACCTCCGAAACCATTTCAGTCCAAAAAAAAAGCCTGCAACAGTGATGCCGGAGTATGTTCAGGTCTTTTCTGATAAGCAAGGATTTATTCCAAATCTGAGTATTATTGACCTTCTGTTTAATGAAGGCCCCAATGCCTGTGACTATTTGGAAATTTTAAACCTCCATTAATATTTTTACCTACTTTTGCGCCTTGTTTTTAATAATTTATTTTATTGACTGAAAGTATGAATATTCCCAGCAAATACAATCCCGGACAGACTGAAGACAAGTGGTATGACCACTGGATGAAACAGGGCTTTTTCAGAAGCACTCCCGATGAAAGAGAGCCTTATACAATTGTAATTCCGCCTCCTAATGTAACCGGAGTCCTACATATGGGACATATGCTGAATAACACACTGCAGGATGTTTTGATCCGACGTGCAAGAATGCAGGGCTATAATGCTTTGTGGCTTCCGGGAACAGACCACGCTTCGATTGCCACAGAAGCCAAGGTTGTTGCAAAACTAAAAGAGGAAGGCATTAAGAAATCTGAAATAACCCGTGATGATTTTATGAAGCACGCCTGGGAGTGGAAAGAGAAACATGGCGGGATAATTCTTGAACAACTGAAAAAACTTGGAGCCTCCTGCGACTGGGAACGGACCCGTTTTACAATGGATGAAGCTCTTTATGAATCCGTAATTGATGTTTTTATCGACCTTTACAACAAAGGACTTATATACCGTGGAGTAAGGATGGTAAACTGGGACCCCAAAGCTCTGACAGCTCTTTCGGATGAAGAGGTTATCCATAAAGAAGTTCAGTCTAAACTTTACTATCTAAGATATAAGGTTGAAGGCACAGAAGATAATTGGGTGACCATTGCGACTACAAGACCAGAGACTATACTTGGAGATACTGCCGTTTGTGTTAATCCAAATGACGACAGATTTGAACACCTTGTCGGCAAAACAGTCATTGTTCCGCTGGTGAACCGTGCGGTTCCGGTTATTCAGGATGAGTATGTTGATATTGAATTCGGTACAGGTTGTTTGAAAATAACTCCTGCTCATGATGAAAATGACTAC
>JAUVIX010000210.1 GCA_030592565.1 Chlorobiota bacterium | reverse complement strand
GTCTTTTTCGTTAAACAAGCAAGCCTGCAATCCTTTTTCAGTATAGCTTACTGGACACTGTTTTTCTTCATCCCTGCCCTCACAATGAGACTGTTTGCAGAAGAAAACAGATCAGGGACAATAGAGCTGCTTCTGACAAAACCAGTAACCGACTGGCAGGTGGTTGTGGGAAAATTTCTCTCAACCCTGATACTGATAATAATTGCCCTTGTACTTACACTTCCATATTATTTTACGGTTGCTAATTTGGGCTCAATTGATAATGGCGCTGTATGGGCGGGCTATCTCGGGTTAATATTAATGAGTTCCGTATATATTGCCATCGGAATTTATACCAGTAGCGTTTCAAATAATCAAATTGTCAGTTATCTGCTTGCTCTTTTTATCGGAATCTTTTTCCAGATTATCTTTTCCTTACTGGCAGGAAATTCCAGCGGAATGGTTGGCGAGGTGCTAAATTATCTTAGCATTTCAACACACTTTGATTCTATGTCGAGGGGTGTGATTGATTCTAAAGACCTGGTTTATTTCCTGTCAATAATATTTATGGGATTGATTTTGACCGAAGCAAATGTTGAAAAAAAAAGACTGTAACCTGTTTAACCTTATAATTTTAGAGAGATGAAAAATAAGAAATCAATAAACACACAGATATTTTTGGTATTTGCCATTCTTTTGGTAATAAATATTCTGTCAGAAAAATTCTTCTTCAGGCTTGATTTTACATCAGATAAACGTTATACGTTAAGTCAGGCTACCAAAAATATCCTGGAATCATTAGACGAGCCTGTTACGGTTACGGCCTATTTCACAAAAGACCTTCCTCCCGATATTGCTGTTGTCAGAAAGGACTTTAAAGACCTGCTTGTTGAGTATGCAAATCTATCACACGGAAATGTTGTATATGAATTTGTAGATCCGAATATAGATCCACAAATCGAACAAAAGGCTTTTCAGTCAGGAGTAAGACCGGTAATGATAAATACAAGAGAAAAAGATGAGGCCACTCAAAAAAAGGTATTTCTTGGTGCTGTAATACAAAAGGGTGAAGAGAGTGAAGTGCTGCCTTTTATCCAACCGGGAGCCGCTTTTGAATATGATCTTTCATCAAGTATTAAAAAACTAACAGCAACTGATAAACCTGTAATTGGATTCCTGCAGGGATATGGTGCTCCTTCTTTGAATTCAATGCCGCAAGCAATGAAGCTACTGGAGGTTCTTTATAATATTGAATCTGTAAATATTGATGACCCGGCCACAGATCTTCAAAAATATAAGACCATTGCCATCGTAGCTCCAAAGGATACTATTCCGGAAAACATTTTTAGAAAACTTGATAATTATCTTGCTAACGGAGGTAATCTATACATTGCAATGGACAGGGTGGAGGCAAATTTGCAAACTGCACAGGGCTCCGAGCTTAGCACAGGATTTGAAAAATGGCTGGCAGAGAAAGGTCTGGTTGTGGAGCCTGATTTTGCTGTGGATGCAAATTGTGGTAGTATTGGTGTACAACAAAGGACTGGTTCATTTAATTTTACAACAAATGTGAAGTTTCCTTATCTTCCCATTATCGTTACATTCGCTGATCATCCTATTACATCAGGACTTGAGCAGGTTATTATGCCATTTGCAAGTTCAATAAAATATACCGGCGACACTGCAAACCTATTTACCCCTATCGCAATGACATCTGAAAAATCAGGAACGCAATCGACTCCTCTCTATTTTGATATTAATAAAAAATGGAAGGATCCTGATTTCCCAATGTCAAAAATTCCGGTAGGAGTCACTTTACAGGGAAATCTTGTTGGAAACACTCCTTCATCAATTGTTTTATTTAGCGATGGTGAATTTGCTATAAACGGTGAAGGCCAGAATCAGAAAAAAGTATCGGAAGATAATGTTTATCTTATGGTAAATTCAATTGACTGGCTTTCTGACGATACCGGGCTTATTGAGCTCAGAACAAAAGGTGTTACCTCAAGGCCGCTCGATCAGATTGAAGATGGTAAAAAAGTATTGCTTAAATGGTTAAACTTCCTTCTTCCTATAATTCTTGTGTTGATTTATGGAATAATCAGAATGCAACGTAAAAGAAGTATAAAAGTTAAAAGAATGGAACCCGGAAATCTTGGTTAAAATCAATATATGTGAAGTATTATTAAAAAGTTATTGTTATGATGTCAAAAATATTGAATACAAAAACTCTGCTAATAGCATTAGTGGTTTTAATTGCAATCTATTTTATTTCAACACTTGGAGGTGACAAGGAAAGATCTTTTGAAAGCGAGCTTGTTACGGTTGACACTGCTAAGGTTACAAAAATTGTAGTTACTCCCAAGCTTGGTTCCGGCGATGATATCATCTTTACCAGAACAGGGCAGGAGTGGAAACTTGAATCGGGAGACAAAACATATAAACCTGACGTACATGCTACAAACCAGATATTTACCGAACTTTTGAAAATGAGAACAGAGAGGGTAGCTGCAACGGATAAATCAAAATGGAATGAATTGCAGGTTTCCGACTCTACCGGAACAAGAGTGAGATTTTATGATGGTAATGATGTAGTTGCAGATATTTATATCGGTAAGTTTTCATATACCCAGCCTAAGGGACAGCAGACGCAACAAAACAGAGGAAAGATGTCAACTTGTGTCAGACCGGCAGAAGGGGATAATGTTTATGTAGTGGATGGATTCATAAAGATGAGTATCCCCGCGAAAGTTGACGGATACAGAAGCAAAACACTCAGTCTGCTAAGAAATGAGGATATCACAAGGATAACTCTGGGTTATCCTGAGGGAAGTTACACTCTACAAAAACAAGATGCAAAATGGTTGTTAAACGCTCAGCCTACTGACTCTGCAAAAACAATGGCCTATATTTCAAAACTGTGCCGCGTAACTGGCTCAACATTTATTGATGACGTAAAGCCAAAAAGTTCAACACCGGAATATATTGTTAAAATTGAAGGTAACAATTTTGCTCCTGTTGAGATTAAAGCTTTTCCTGCTGATTCAGTAAATCAGTTTATAATTGTTTCTTCCTTAATACCGGAAAGCCGGTTTAGTGGCAGTAAGGGAAACCTGTTCGAGCGTGTGTTCCCGTCAATTCCTGAGTTACTGGGAATTCCAAATGAGGAAGAATAGGGTAAAGAAATTGTTAACTCCTCCCCTTTCCCGATAGTTATAGGAACTCCCAAGAAAGAAAAAAGAGCAAACTATAAATATATCAGATAGCTTTTTTATGTATGTTTGTATTCAAAAATGAATTTTCCGGGATACATATCAAAAACTGACACTGTTTTTCTGGGCAATAGCCTGACTGAAGGCTTTGACCTGGTCGGGCATTTTGGAAGGGATGACCTTATAAACCGTGGTATGAGCGGTAATCTGACTCAACATGTTTATTATCGCCTTGAAGAGATTACCAATACTAAACCCGCTACAGTATTCCTGATGATTGGTATAAATGATATTTTCAATGATGTTAAAAAAGAGGTTATCGTTTCAAATATCCAGAAAATTATAGATGATATCATCCGGAAATGCCCCGACACAACCCTTTATCTTCAGAGTGTACTACCCGTTAATGAAACCAACCTTATAGGCAACGAAAACCTCAATATCAGAATTTATGAACTTAACAATAGTCTCAGGATTTTGTGCAAACAAAGGAAAATTTCATTTATTGACATACATCCCGACTTTTTAAACGAAAAAGGAGAGATGGATATGATTTACACTTACGATGGTGTTCATCTTAGCAAAGATGGATATTTGCAATGGGCCCGGCTTTTAAAAAAGTACCTTTAGCCTTGCAAAGGTCTCTTTCCTAATAACCCTCTTGAGGAATTCCTACATAATAGAGGTCAAATATTGCAATAAGTTGCCTGAAATAGACTTTTAACCAAATCAGCCGAAATACATCAAATCCACTATCCTCTCTAAATCACGATTAGACAATTTATAATACATTCCGTTTACTTTATTTTTGATCATCATATCAAGGAGTTCAGGCTTTTTATCTTTTCCTATCCCGATTTCATTCATCCGCACAGGAGCATCGATAGAGATGAAGAAATCTTCAAGGTTCAAAATAGTTTCATCTGCCGAAGAAGAGTTAAAAACTGCTTTCCCGAACTCATGTATTCGCTGAGGAATTCTCTCTTTCATCAATTTCAGCCAGGCTGGATAGACAACCGAAAGTGACGCTCCGTGCGGAGTATCGTAAAGTAGAGACAAAATATGACCAATTGAATGCACACCCCATTCACCTGAAACACGTCCGTACATGGTAAAGCCATTCAAAGCCTGGGTTGCAGCATACATTATTCTGGCCCTTAATTCATAATTATGCAGGTCGTTAAGCAAAGGGGGGCCGTTTTCTACCGCTTCCTGAATAATGGAAATGACAAATCGGTCGGACAAAGTGGCAATGCCTTTCCCAAACCAGGCTTCCATAGCGTGTGCAATTAAATCAGCAACACCATAAGCTGTATAATCTTTCGGAACAGAAAAGGTATTTTGTGGATCTAAAAAGGAATGTTTGGGATAAATCAGATCGTGACGGATAGGGATTTTTTTATGCGTCTCCACATTTTGCAGCACTGCTATTGAGTTCATTTCCGTACCTGTCGCTGCCAGTGTTAATATGGTAATTAACGGGATAGCTGTGGTTGGTTTTGCCATATTGAGCATTATCCGCCAGGCTGAATGTTCGCAAGGTATGGCAAGCGAAAGTACTTTAGCCGAATCGATCACACTACCTCCACCAACTGCAAGGATCACATCAGGCTGGAATTGTTTTCCTTTTTCAGCCGCAGCATTCACATCATCAACAATTGGATTGGGTTTAATACCGCTAAATTCAATTACTTCGGCACCAATCTCATCAAGTTGATTCATTACCGATTCATAAATTCCATTCCTCTTAATGGAACCACCGCCATAAACCAGCATTACTCTGTTTCCAAACTTTTTTATTGTTTCTCCCAAATCATTTATTACATCTTTACCAAAATGCAAGATGGTCGGGTTATCTATTTTAAAATTTTCCATAACCTGAATTATTTAGTGTTTATCAATAATTTTAAATTTATTTGAAAAATAATACAAAAACTATTTTATTCCTCTTCTGAAGACTTAGAAATAGTTTTATTCAAATAATTGGCAGTATATACAACCAAAATTGCAATTCCGATACCAATCATTGATTCTATAAAACGAAGTCCTGCGTTAAGAGCAGGATGAAGTCCCTTTTCTATCGTCGAAACAATTAATACAACCGAAATGGTAATACCGGTTAACTTTATCGCGGGTTTAACTCTAAACAGGTGACAAGCCAACACACCAATAGCAATGCAAATACCATATCCCAAGAGTGAAAATGGAAAAAATAACAGATAAACCCAACTTATTATTGCCCCTGTTAAAGTACCAATAATCCTGATTTTAGCAGTATGCAAAGTGTTAATCGCAGTTGCTTCAAGAACAATAATGGCCGAAATTACCGCCCACAGTCCGCCTATAAAAGAGGTGGGCTCATGAAACAGTTCTGTAAAATAAAAACCACATGTATATGCACCAACAACTGCAATAATGCTTTGTATGGTTACTGAAACTACATTTTGATTTGTCATAAACATTCATTTTTTTGCCATATCCTTAGCATACAGATCAGCCATAGTGTTTTCAAACTGCTGAGAATGTGCTTTTACATATTTAAACTCTATATACTTATTATCTGACAGGGTATCAAATTTTTTCCAGTACTCAATATTCTTTACTTTTTCGCCATTAGCTGTTTGCCAGTCATTCAATTTCCAGTTAATTATCCATTCTGTTAACCCCTTTCTAACATACTGACTATCTGTTACAATTCTTACCTCATCTGTTTCGGATAAAAGCTCAAGACCCTTAATGGCAGCAAGCAACTCAATCAGACTGCTGCTATTAACATCTGTTTCAAATGTTCTTAATTCATAATTCCCCTCCGGTGATTTTATAATAACAGCATAACCACCTTTACTCTTTTTCTCCATATAACTACCATCAACATACAACTCAACAATATTTTCCCTTCCGGTATCTATCACGTAATTTTCATAATTCCCACTTCGTTTATCCACAACAAGTATTTTTGATATATCACCGAAAGCCGCAACATCTTTTTCATCCCTTAAAACAAACTTCAGTTTAAAACCTTTGTAATATGTTTCCGGCTTTTTGATGTGAAGTACTTTCCGGAATTGATGCTCATTCTTCTTCAATATTTCAGATAGAGTGTCATCTCTTAAAAATTTAACTGTTTTTAATTTCGGTGTAAACTCAATAATTGTAGATTGATTATGTGTTGAAATGGCGATTGAATATACACCATTATCTTCACTTTCTATTTCCATATCAAAAATATGCAGTTTCATCACACTACAAAAATAAGAAATAATATTACCTATTTGCTTTATTAATCTGTTTAACCCTGATTATTCATTAGTATCCTATTTCTAATATTCGTATATTTTTTGGCAGAAAATAACAAATAATAATTGTCAAATAAATAACAAACCCCAACATCAATGGATACTTCGAGCATGTTCATTGTCTAATATCTCTTAACGATTCATTAAGCATTGGGAAAATTGCACAATTGATTAAAGGTGAGTCATCTCATTGGATAAATCAAAAGAAATTGACAAAAACAAAATTTGAATGGCAGGATGAATATATTGCTATCGGTGTTTGCGATGATAAAAT
>JAUVIX010000121.1 GCA_030592565.1 Chlorobiota bacterium | reverse complement strand
CGAAGTCTGTGCCGTAAACACCTCTAATATCGTATGCATGAAAAGCCCTTACCATTTTTTAAGTTTTGACATTCATTTTCAAATCTCAATTTCACCTGAAAAAACTCTCTCTGCCTGCCCTTCAAGCCAAATGTCAGTAAATTTATCTTCTATATTTTCAAAATAAACTTTAAGTCCTCCCCCATCAGTTAGGATATCAAAGGAGCCCTTTTTAACACCCGTGATTACTGCTGCTGCAAGTGCAGAAGCCGTGACTCCTGTTCCACAAGAGAGAGTAACATCCTCAACACCACGTTCAAAAGTTGCTACCTTTAGCTTATCACCATCCAATTCCGCAAAATTAACATTTGTACCACCAGGCTGAAACCTTTTATCCCATCTTATCTTTTTCCCTTCATCAAAAATATCTCTTTCTTCAATACTATTTACAAATTCGATATAATGAGGAGAGCCTGTATCGAGAAAGAAATAGCCCTCCTTTTGCTCTGAAAAAATTACATCCTGCATCTTTAATGACACTACTGATATGTTCCCAAATTCTGTAAGAATTTTAGCTTTGTGAATACCATCCACTGCCTGGAATGATGTTTCCGAATCAATTATATTTAATGATTTGGCAAAAGCTGTGATGCACCTCCCACCATTGCCACACATCGTACCTTCGTGACCATCGGCATTATAGTACTTCATAGCAAAGTCAGTTTCAGGATGGCTGTTAAGAGTCATCAGTCCATCAGCTCCTATCCCAAGTCTGCGATGGCATAATGCGGATATGATCTTTTCTTCCGGCCTAAAAATATCGCTCCGGTTATCAATAAGAATAAAATCATTTCCTGTCCCGTGATATTTATGAAAGACAAGGTTCATTTGCACTTCTATCTTCTCAATACCGATGTATCGGCAGCACAAAGTTAATTGTATTTATTTAATTAGTTGAATAATTTTCATTTCAACCACCGACTTTCTACTTGATAAAACAACCTAAACATTTCGTTCTCAGGTTAACAATATTTAACATTCAGTATAAAACAGGTTGAATATTCAGTCGTTATTATCTTATATCCGGCAGAAAGTACAAATTGATTTAGAATTACAATTTTTGAATAATTAATAAACAAATTTGAATTTATGTTGTTTCATTAAATACTATTGCTATGAAAAAGATATTTGGAATATTTTTACTTACGGTTTTAGCCGGTTTTATTTCGGTAGCTATATATAAGATTTTTGAAAAAAATTATTTATCAGAAGTTAAGGTAATACAGGAGCAAGTTCCTGTTGTTCAGGCAAGCTATACATCACCGATATCGGTTGTGGGGCCTGATTTTGTTGATGCTGCTGACAAATCGGTACATGCAGTTGTTCATATAAAATCGGAACTAAGGCGAAGAAATCAGGTTTACAATAACTTCTTTGACTTTTTCAATGATTATTTTTATGGAAATCAAGGTATTCCTGTTCCAATCATTGCATCGGGATCAGGAGTAATAATTTCGCCTGATGGTTATATCGTAACAAATAATCATGTTGTTCAAGAGACTGCCCGTCTTGAGGTGACTATTAATGACAATCGAACTTATGATGCATTACTTATTGGGAATGACCCTTCAACCGATCTGGCTTTGATAAAAATTGATGCCAACGATCTGCCCTATCTAAATTATGGCAATTCCAACGATTTAAAAGTCGGAGAGTGGGTGCTGGCTGTTGGGAATCCGTTTAATCTTACATCTACTGTAACGGCAGGGATTGTAAGTGCAAAAGCAAGAAATATTAATATACTGGGCTCTAACACTGCAATAGAATCATTTATTCAGACTGACGCTGCCGTTAACAGAGGAAATAGCGGCGGAGCACTGGTTAATACAAAAGGAGAACTGATTGGGATAAATGCTGCCATTGCATCAAATACCGGAAATTATACCGGATATTCCTTTGCAATACCTGTAAATATTGTAAAGAAAGTGATGGATGATTTTATGAATTACGGTGGTGTGCAAAGGGCATATCTTGGAATTACATTTACCGAAATTGATAGTAAATTTGCAAAGGAGAAAAAACTTGATGAGGTCAAAGGTGTTTACGTTGTAAAGGTTCTTGGTAGTGGGGCCGCTGAGGCCGCCGGAATCAAGCCAGGGGATGTTATTGTAAAAATTGATAATCGTAAAGTTGATTCAAAATCAACATTTCTTGAGGCAGTTGGAACACATCGCCCGGGAGATAAAATTGAGATAGAGATTATGCGCAAGGGAAAGCCGATGCAGCTTGAAGTTACACTTACAAACAGCGACGGCAATACCGATCTGGTAAAAAATAGCTACATCAGAATATTTGGTGCGTCATTTAAACCTTTAACCGATGGAGAGATGTACTATTTAAAAATTGACCATGGCATAAAAGTTGACGATGTCGCCGGTGGTAAATTCAGGGATGCAGGTATAAGGGAAGGATTCATAATTTTGAATGTTGATAATAAACCGATCTTTAGTGTTGACGATCTAAAAAGAGAGATTGAAGGAAAACGTGGAGGAATACTAATAGAAGGAATTTATCCAAACGGTCAAAGTGCTTACTACGGCATAGGGATTTAGGATAAAAATTATATTGATAAGATAATAAATATCAACAGTATATAGTTAATAAATCAGAATTAGTAAAAAAAGTGGATAAAATATTTGGCTGGCTTATAAAAATGTTGTATATTTGTATACTTTTTTGTCGTCTGATTAAATTATTGATAATCAAAGTGTTAAGTTAGAAAGAGAGCGAAAAAAATGAGACAATTAAAAATTACAAAATCAATCACAAACCGTGAAACGGCTTCTCTTGACAAATATCTTCAGGATATTGGCAAGGAGGAGTTGATTACTGCAGATGAAGAAGTTCAGTTGGCACAACGTGTAAAGCAAGGTGATGACATTGCCCTTGAAAAATTAGTAAAAGCCAATCTGCGTTTTGTTGTCTCTGTAGCGAAACAGTATCAAAATCAGGGTTTGAGTCTTCCCGATCTTATTAACGAAGGGAATCTTGGACTTATTAAAGCTGCCAAAAGGTTTGACGAAACAAGGGGTTTTAAATTTATCTCTTATGCCGTTTGGTGGATCCGTCAGTCAATATTGCAGGCACTGGCTGAGCAATCCCGTATTATCAGGTTACCATTGAACCAGGTTGGTTCATTAAACAAAATTAAAAAAGCTACTTCCAAACTGGAGCAGGAGTTCGAGAGAACACCATCTTCGGAAGAGATAGCCGAAAAACTTGAAGTGCCGGATTACAAAATTAATGCTGCAAAAAAAATTGCCACAAGGTACATCTCTATGGATGCCCCTCTTACACAGGATGAAGAGACGAAATTTCTAGATGTTTTTGTTTCTAATGATTCTCCAACAACAGACGATGGACTTATCAGAGAATCACTGGCAAGAGAAATCCAGAGATCACTTTCAACTCTTTCGAAGAAAGAAAGAGATGTAGTTAATTTGTACTATGGAATCGGGATGGCCCACGGGCTTACACTTGAAGAAATTGGTGCTAAATTTGACCTTACCCGCGAAAGGGTTCGCCAGATTAAAGAGAAGGCTATCAGAAGGTTAAAGCACAATTCAAGAAGTAAATTACTAAAAGCTTATTTGGGACAGTAACAGAAAGTAAAAAAAATCGTAAAAAAGGGATTACTATTTTTGTAGTAATCCCTTTTTTTATACTTTTGACGCAGTTTTTAACAGATTGACCGATGCTAACATATTTTTAATTTATTCTTATGGAAGATAACAAATTCAATTCAAAAGATTCAGCAGTCTTTGAACATTCGTTAAATAAATGGATGGAAGACGAAAAAGCAGGATTTGATTTTATCAATCTTGTTGGTAAGCTTTTTTATGAGAAAAATGTCGAGCTGATATTATTTAGAAATCAGTTAATTGACAGAACTGCTAGTGTAATTCTGTATAAGCACTCATACGCAGTTACAATTATTGGTAAAAAACTCAAAATTCAGGATTCTCTTATCCTGGCAAAGGCAATAAATACTCTTGATTTGCCTCCTTCAAAGCTTGATATTGGAAAGCTGAATATGGAATGGACAAATGAAAGAGAAAAGTATAAGAATGATCCTGTTGCTTTTCTTAAAGTTAAACTTAAAGATATCATTGGTAAGGGGCCGAAATATGATAAACCTGTCGATGTGGTCCTGTTTGGGTTTGGGCGTATAGGCCGTCTGTTGCTTCGTGAGCTGATCATTCAGGGTAACGGAACTCAGTTAAGGCCGCGTGCAATTGTTACACGTAAAGTTACACCTGAAGATGTTACAAAACGTGCATCCCTTATAAGGCATGACTCTATTCACGGCCCTTTCCGTGGAAATGTTACTGAAGACCCGGAAAATTTCGAGATTTTTCTTAATGGTCATACTATTAAAATGATCGAAGGCTCAAACCCTGAAGATATTGATTATGAAGCATACGGGATTAAGGATGCGTTGCTAATTGATAATACCGGTGTTTTTAGAGATAAAGATGCTTTAAGCCGTCATTTGAAAGCTAAAGGTATAAGCAAAGTTTTACTTACAGCACCTGGAAAAGGAGAAATGCCTAATATCGTTTATGGTGTTAATCACCTGGATTTTAATGTTGATGATAATGATGTTTGGTCAGCTGCTTCCTGTACAACAAATGCAATTGTTCCTGCTTTGGCAGCAATTGAAAGCACCTTAGGAATAGAAAAAGGTCATGTCGAGACGATTCATTCATACACTAATGACCAGAATCTGCTTGACAACTATCATAAGAAGCCAAGACGTGGCCGTGCTGCTCCGCTTAATATGGTAATTACTTCAACTGGTGCCGGCTCTGCCGCTGCTAAGGTTATTCCAAATTTGAAAGGAAAATTAACAGCTAATGCAATCAGGGTTCCGACTCCTAATGTTTCTCTTGCAATACTTTCGTTATCACTTAAAAAGGCGACTACGAGAGAGGAAATAATTGAGCTGTTGGGGTTTGAAGCATTAAGAGGGAAATTTGTTGAGCAGATTAGGTTCTCAGCTTCAAATGAATCGGTATCATCCGACTTTATTGGTGATCCGGTTGCTTCCATTTTCGACAGCCCGTCAACACTTGTTTCTGCCGATGGTAAGAATGTGCAGCTCTATATGTGGTACGATAATGAATTTGGATATACTATGCAGGTTATCAGATTGGCAAGGCATATTGCGAATGTTAAGAGATATACTTACTATTAAATAATAAGCTACAAAGAAAACCCCGGCCTGATGGTTGGGGTTTTTTATTTGGAGAATAATTGCCTCTATTTCAACGTTCATTTTTCAATATTCTATTATCTGTTTTTTGTTTACAGTCAAATGATTCGAAGCAACATCTCAGATTATTTCATAATTTTCTCTATTATATCATATTTGCAATGCATATTGGATGTTATTATCTTTTTTCTCCATTATATGAGATATGATAATTTTCCATTGTTATAGTATTTCTTTTTTATGTCACTTTGTCATGATACAAAGTAACCAAAAATCTAGAAAATCCAATGCTATCCTCGCACAAGCCTACCCACGCCCGCTGGATTTTCAGGCCAACGCACAGTAAATGCTTCGCATTTATTAAACCATCTAAATTCTACCTCTGGTGGATTTTTCAGGAGCATTAAATTTTCTCACATAATTTTTCCACCGCAGCAATTGGAGTTGACCTTCCATAAAACACCCTTAAACGATAAAGTGCCAGTTAAATAAAAGATATTAATGCTACTACTTCACTTTCTTTTTTAATTCTGCAATTCTATCTGTGTAAATACTAATTTTTTTCTTTTTCGGCTTTGGGTTTGACAATAAAATCAGATATTTGCAAAAACATTTAATGACATGGCAAGGACAAAATATATATTTGTTTTAGGAGGTGTTGCATCATCTCTCGGTAAGGGAATCATCTCATCATCACTGGCAAAATTATTACAATCGCGCGGATTTTCTGTAACTATTCAAAAGCTTGATCCCTATATCAATGTGGATCCGGGTACTCTCAACCCATACGAGCATGGCGAATGCTACGTAACTGAAGATGGCGCTGAAACCGACCTTGATCTGGGTCATTACGAACGATTTTCAAATGTCCCCACTTCGCAGGCTAATAATGTCACAACCGGACGTATATATCAAACAGTTATTGAAAAAGAAAGAAGGGGTGACTATCTTGGTCACACAGTTCAGGTCATTCCGCATATTACTGATGAGATAAAGAGGAGAATAAAACTACTTGGCAAAACCGGCAAATATGATTTTGTTATAACTGAAATCGGAGGTACTGTTGGTGATATTGAATCGTTACCATATATTGAATCAGTGAGACAATTACGATGGGAAATGGGGCGCGATTGTTCGGTTATTCATCTGACACTTGTTCCGTATCTTGCCGCTGCCGGAGAACTGAAGACCAAGCCCACACAGCATTCAGTGAAAACTTTGTTGGAGTCAGGAGTACAACCTGATATAATTGTTTGCCGAACAGAAAAGCACCTAAACGAAAATCTTAAAAATAAAATTGCAAAATTCTGTAATGTGGAGCCTTCCTCGGTTATTGAGTCCATTGATGCCAAAAGTATATATGAAGTTCCCATTCTAATGAGAAAGGAAAATCTTGATGCAGAGGTTTTAAGAAAAACCATGATGCCGCTCGACAGCCAACCCGACCTTCGCAAATGGGAAGATTTTCTTTACAAGCTAGCTCACCCGACAACCGAAGTGAATGTAGCACTTGTCGGGAAGTATGTGGAATTAAAAGATGCATACAAATCTATCAGCGAATCGTTTGTACATGCCGGTGCTGCTAATGAATGCAAAGTGAATGTTAAAATGATACATGCTGAGAAAATTAACGATGAGAATGCAAAAAGTATTTTGAAAGATTTTGATGGAGTTCTTGTGGCACCCGGCTTCGGGGAAAGGGGAATTGAAGGTAAAATCTCTGCGATCAGACATGTAAGAGAGAATATCATACCGTTCCTTGGTATCTGCCTTGGAATGCAATGTGCCGTTATAGAATTTGCCCGCAATAAACTCGGATATAAAAGTGCTCATTCTATGGAGATGAACCCCGACACAAAATATCCTGTTATCGACCTGATGGAAGAGCAGAAGAAGATAAAAGGAATGGGAGGAACAATGAGGCTTGGAGCTTATCCCTGTAAAGTGAAAAAGAACTCAATTGTATTCAAGTGCTATCAGACAATAAATGTAAGTGAGCGTCACAGACACAGATATGAATTTAACAATAAATATTTGAGTGAATTTGAAAAGGCAGGAATGAAAGCTACCGGTGTCAATCCAAAAGAGAATCTTGTTGAAATAGTTGAACTTGAAGATCATCCCTGGTTTGTTGGCGTTCAGTTTCATCCTGAATATCAGAGTACAGTAGCAAAGCCTCATCCTATTTTTGTTAACTTTATTAAAGCTACTATTATACATAAAAGGGATGCGTAGTTGTATGCTACATTTTAAAATATAAAAAAATGAAACTTCTGCCTTTTTCAAGTATCAGAAAAGTATTGATGGCAATACTACTATTATCTTTTCTTTCCTGTGAAGTGCCTGACAGTCTTATTCAGGTTGTAAATCAAAATCTTCCGCTGACCGAACAGGAAGTTGTTTCCGGTCTGAAAGAAGCATTAAAGGTCAGTACCGACACTGCTGTAAACGTTGTATCTGCAATCAATGGTTATTATGGCGATAATCTGATCAAAATACTACTGCCGCCCGAAGCTGATATCATTGTCCAAAATAAAAATAATGCACTTTTACAGGCTGCCGGAATTACAAAATTCATCAATGATGCCGAGTTAAGCTTTAACAGAGCAGCCGAGAATGCAGCTAAATCGGCAACTCCGATTTTTATAAATGCCATAAAATCAATGACAATCAGCGATGCATTTAATATTTTAAATGGCTCAGATACAGCTGCTACTCACTATTTCAGGCAAAAGACATACCACCATCTGAAAAATTCATTTAAACCACAAATCAAAAAGTCGCTGAAAAAACCTCTCGTGCATGGTATTTCGGCAGATAAAGCCTAGTCAACGCTTGCAGATACTTACAATGAAGTGGCTACAATGGTTCCAGGATGGGAAAAAGTTAATGTCCAGCTTGATGAATATGTAACGCAAAAAGCCCTGAACGGACTTTTTATTAAAATAGCGGAGCAGGAAAAACAGATAAGGAATAATCCTCGTGATCAGGTTAACGACATCCTGAAAAGGGTGTTTGGTGAGAAGATATTATTTTAAGGATTATTCAATCCCGGAAAAATGCTTCATAAACTGCACCCGTTCGTAGGCAGCAGGATTATCAGTTTCTTTAAGACTTACCTTCCCAATAAATTCATCTGTAGTCTTAAAATTGTGCTTTGTCATCCAGTTATCAACAAACCTGATCATCTCCGGAATAACGTGCAATCCATTTTTATATAATGTAGAAGCAATTTGAGTTGCCTTTGCACCTGCAAGCAGTTGTTTAACAACACCTTCACCGTTATGAACTCCTGTTGAAGCAGCTATATCACAATGAACACGGTCAGAAAGCATGGCCACCCATCTCAGAGATATTGAGAGTTCGGCAGGAGTACTAAAAACATTGGTTGCTGTTATTTCAAAATTATCAATATTGATATCTGGCGAGAAAAATCTATTAAAAAGTACCAAACCCTTTATTCCTGTCCACGATAACTTGAGCGCAGTCCTGGCAAAGCCTGAAAAATAGTAGCTTATCTTAATAGAGACCGGAATTGACACCTCTTTAATCACAGCCATAACAATATCAAAATAAACCTGCTCATTCTCTTCTCCGCTATGTTTGGGGTCTGATGGCAGAATAAATATATTAAGTTCAATGGCATCAGCACCTGCATCCTCAATCTTCCTGGCAAATGCAGTCCAATCAGTAGCTGTAACACAATTAATACTGGCTATCACAGGAATACTAACTTTCGACTTACTCTCTCTTATGAGGTTAAGATACTCGGTTACAGCATGATCTTCAGTATAAGCTGAGATGTAGTCGGCGGCTTCAGGATAACCGTAGTCCATACCACTTTGTGTTACTGTTTTATGTGTCTGAAAACGAATCTGCTCTTCAAAAAGAGACTTTAACACAACTGCTCCGGCTCCCAGCTCTTCGAATTCTACAATCTTTTCTACTGAATTTGTCAATCCAGAGCTACCGATAATAATCGGATTTTTAAGCTCAAGTCCCATATAACTAGTACGTAAGTCTGCCATTTCGAAAAATTTTATTTTAACAAAGTTTAAAACTAATACGGAAACAAATTTATATATAGATTTTTGAATAATTGCATTTTTATTTCATTTTTCTGTATTTAAAATGATTTTTAATAATTTTTAAAATAAATCAACCTCTATAGATTTATAAATTTAGTTAATTTTGGGCCATTAAATTTTAAAGATGTTTACATTATTCAAAAAGGAGATTATCGGTTTTTTAAATTCGTTGACAGGCTACATCGTAATAGCTGTTTTCCTGCTGGTCAACGGGCTTTTTCTATGGGTGTTCCCGCTTGAATCAAATATATTGGACTATGGTTATGCCAATCTTGACGGACTGTTCCTGATTGGACCTTTTGTATTCCTGTTTTTGATTCCGGCGATAACCATGAGATTTTTTGCCGATGAAAAAAAAAGT
>JAUVIX010000023.1 GCA_030592565.1 Chlorobiota bacterium | reverse complement strand
GCAATTCATTAAACAATGCTTTTATCTCTTGACTTGTTTTCATTTTGCAAAGATATGTATAATTGCTGACTTATTTAGAACTTAGCCGTATTAAATAGCAACATTTGCAGTGCAACAGGAAAGCAATAAGATAAATATTTATTTGTATTATTTTAATTCTTTATCGATATGTCTTTTTATCACTCTTAGCATACTGTCAACGTCATAGGGTTTGGAAATGTAGTCATCGCAACCTGATAAAATACACTTCTCTTTTTCTATTTCCATTGTATATGCCGTGTGGGCGATTATGGGTATTTCACTCTTTAGTTTCTTAATTATCCTGGTAGCCTCATGCCCGTCCATCTCAGGCATCAATATATCCATCATAATAAGATCGATAGTGTGTCCGTTTTTTCTTATCATATCAACAGCAACACTACCGTTTGAAGCATAGATAACCTTTGCATTATGCCTTTTAAGAATAGTGTTGAGCAAAACAAAATTCGACTCCTCATCTTCAACAATCATAATTGTTTTTTCATCGAATGATATGTCAGAGCCATCTTTATTACTGAGATATTCTTCAATTTTTTTTCGTGGGATAGCAGTATCAAGCGGAATTGTGAAATAAAATGTTGATCCAATACCCTTGATCGAGTCAAGCCATATTTCGCCTCCCAGCAGGTTAATAAGCTTTTTGGAGATGGCCAGGCCCAGCCCTGTTCCTTTTCTGGCACTTGAATTTTTTTCAGTAACCTGTCTGAAGCGCTCGAAAATAATTTTATGTTTGTCCGCAGGGATTCCGGAACCTGTATCCTTTACATAAAACAGGATTTTATCATTCGATTCAGGTTTGTAGCCAAACTCAATAAATCCCTCTTCAGTAAACTTAGAGGCATTACTCAATAGGTTAGTAAGCACTTGTTGTAAACGGAACGGATCTGTTTTGAAAGTAAACTCTTCCGGTTTAAATGCAATCTCCAGTTTTAATTCAATGTTGCTTTTTCCCTGTCTGTTTAACTCTGTCTGGAAGGTAGTGTGCAATTCGTTAAGCATCGAGTTAACCCTGCATTCTTCCTTGCTGATACTTAGTTGTCCTGCTTCAATTTTTGAAATATCAATAATGTCATTGATCAGATTCAGCAGGCTTTTCCCTGATGAGGTAATATGCTTAATGTAAAGACCTTTGTCTTCTTCTTCAAGTCCCTCATCCTTCAATAGTTCTGAAAAACCTATTATTGCATTCAATGGGGTTCTGATTTCGTGTGACATATTTGCCAGGAAAGCAGTTTTAAGTCTGTCAGCCTCTTCTGCTTTTTCCTGTGCTTTTTTACGTTCTACTACCTCCATCTTTATCTCATAAGTTTTTTCATCTACCAGCCTGGCAAGCTCAATATTTTTTACCCGTATGGTTCTCACTCTGAACCAGTATGCCGAATACACCACTGTTACAACAACCAGAATGGCAATCGAGATGAACCACCAGGTCATCCAAAAAGGTGGCAATATAGCAAACGACATTGAAAGAGCCTTTTCACTCCAAAAGTTATCATTATTACAGGCTTGTACTTTGAAAGTATAGTCTCCCGGAGGAATATTTGTGTATGTAGCTGTTGTGGTAGTGGTGGGGGGATTCCATTCGGTATCAAAATTTTCGAGCATATACTGATACCTGACTTTTTCGGGTGCAACCAGACTAATACCAATAAAATCGAATGTCAGATGATTTTTGTTATAAGGCAGATTCAGGTCAACTGGCAGAAAAGTAGCCGGGTCAATGGATTTTGCGTATTTTATGTAATCAAAACTGTTATTAAACAGCTGTATGTTTTCTATTGTAGTAACTGGAGGTATGATATTTGGGAAATCCTTTGAAGGGTCAAAAATCATTACTCCGTTTATTGTGCCAAACCAAAGCATCCCATCCCTGGTTTTATAAATGGCATTCTGGTTGTTTTCAATACCCAGAAATCCATCAGACTTTCCAAGGTGTTTAAATGATTCATCTACCTGGTCAAACCTGTCAATACCAGTATTTGT
This sequence comes from Chlorobiota bacterium, assembly GCA_030592565.1. Taxonomy (GTDB): domain Bacteria; phylum Bacteroidota; class Bacteroidia; order Bacteroidales; family JAADJA01; genus JAADJA01. The sequence goes on along the minus strand of JAUVIX010000023.1, from coordinate 16,109 downwards.
GCCAACCCAGATATATCCGTTATCATCACAAATAATGCTAAAGGGATTGTCGGAAGTAAGTCCATGTTCAACACTGTAATTAGTGAACTCATTACCATCAAATTTGAATATGCCGCTACCAATAGAAGCTATCCAGATATTGTTATCCTCGTCGTGACAGATTGCTCCGGCACTAAGGTCTGTCAGGCCATCTTTTTCATTATATGTTGTAAATTTTTCTCCATCGTACTTTGATACCCCGTAGTTGTCGCTGCCAAACCATATATTGCCATTCTTATCGCTGTGCATTGTCCATAGATTATTGCTGCACAATCCGTCATCTTTTGTGAATGTCTCTATTTTTTTTCTCTTACCATTTTTTGGGTATGAATATTTTGAAACACCAATACCCAAAGTTGAAAACCAGATATCCCCATTTTTGTCTTCAGCAATTGAAAAAACAGATGTAGTTATCAATCCGTCCTCTTCGGTAAAGTATTGCATTTTATCAGTTTTGGGGTCTAGCTGTATTAAGCCTCCTCCAAAAAAACCCAGCCATACATAACCACGCGAGTCAGAAAAAACAATATCCACCTGATTTATTGGAAGTCCATTCTTTTTAGTATAAACTTTGTATTTGTTTCCATCAAATCTGTTAAGCCCATCCTGAGTTGCTATCCATCTATCTCCGGACAAATCTTCCGTGATACTAATAATCATATTATTGCTCAAGCCGGTTTGCTTATCAACAATTGTAAACTTATCGCCTGAATATCTGTAAACCCCTTCATTCATTGTCCCGATCCAGACATTACCTTCCCGATCAACCATTGCCTTATTTGCTTCTTGCCTGGGAAAGCCGGTCTTAGAGGAAAAATATTTGTATTTGCCGTTTTTGAAAGTAAATATTCCTGTCCCTGTGGTTCCCCAGATATTATCCTCTTTGTCAACAACAATATTGTTTAGGAAAATACCTGAAACTACCTTATCAAAATAAAATGTTCTGATATTGTTCAGATCAGGAAGGTCTTCTTTCTCAACATTTGAAATTCCTGTTTCTCCAAGAAACCACAAATCACCTTGTTTGTCATGTAGAAGAGAATATATGTTTTTGAATGGTAGTTTGCTGTTATGATTAGTCTTTCGTATAATCCTGGTTATTCTGCATTTGAGGTCATATTCAATCAGATATAATCCATTTCCGGTTCCTGCAATAGCAATTTTTTGATTGTTAAAAATGATATCATAAACAAATTCAGGGTAATCAACCGAATTAGATTGCAGATGGATAAAATTTTCAGCAATTGCCTCCTTACCTGATGGCAGGATGTAAATCCCTTTTCCGTGAGTACCAATCCAAATGTTCCCGTTTTCATCCTCTTTAATAATGTTAACTCTCCTGTCTGTCAGGCTAATTACTGAAATTATATTATCAAACAGTATTGTTATACCCTTGTATCTGTGTCCAAACCAATACCTTTTTTTGCTATCCTGCAGGATGGATGAAATATGATTGTCGGCAAGGCCATGACGCGTGTCATAAGTTTTGAATGTCCGCCCATTATATTTGCTTAATCCACCCTGTGTCCCCAACCAGATATTGGCATTTGAATCCTGATAAACAGTAAGCACACTTGATTGAACCAAACCTTCATCAATAGAATAATTAGTGAAGATGCTACGTTGAGCATTAGATGAGAATGCCAAAAGCAAAACTCCCAATATCCAGATAAATCTGCAGGTTTTGTACATTTCCTTTTTTGGATTTGCTGTAAAACTGCTTATACTGAAAATTTTACATTTTGTTTTGGTTTTTTATATAAAAGTTAATACTATTTCACAATCTCTTCAATTGCCTTTTCCATAATACCATCAATACCATAGGCTTCATGTTCGGGATTCATCCATACTGTAATATCGGGGGGAACTCCGTTTTCGAAATTATCTCCTTCTGGAGTCAGGGTTTGAGAGCAGGAGAAGCGGTATGCCCAGCCATTTGGAAGTTCAAAACCTGTAGGAGCACCAAGTCCGCCACCGGTTGTGTCTCCGACCTGAATCACATTTGGGAGTGCTTTCATCACAACACTGAAAAAGGATGTTGCGCTATATGACCCTCTGTTTGTCAGAAAGATAACTTTTTTGGTGTATTGTTTGCTCCCGTGCGGATTGAGAGAGACTGTCACTGCTTCTCCAAAGTCATTATGTCCGGGGCCATTCTTCAAGGCTGTTGTGTAAACAAATCTTTTCTCATTGGTAAACCGGCTGGCAATTGTCCAGATATTGGCTACAGAGCCTCCTCCATTACTTCTCATGTCAAGTATAATCCCATCTGTATTCCAAAATTTGTCTATTATATAGTCGATGTGGTATGAACTAACCATACTAGAAAATGAACTGTAATAGATATAGCCTATCTGGTGTCCGTTCCTTTCTATTATAGTGTTCAGAAGAGGTCCTGTGATGTTGAAATCCCATCCGATATAATTGTCTTTCAGAAGTCTGAAATTAAAGTTTTCAGGATTGGGATAATTGAATGAATATCTTGAAATATTGAACGGTGATGTCAGATTTATATGTCCGTCTTTAAGTTCGTTGAGCATACTTGCAAGGACATCAAACAGTTGTTCATCTGTCATATTATCATCAACTTGTGGCTTGTAAACATTATATATTTTATTCCAGTCAATATTTTTATAATCGAAAAAGGAGTATTTTTCATTGGCTGTTTGCCAGAGACTTTCAAAATTTTCTACTGGGGTTTGTGCCGGGTCTTTATCAATCAAAGCCTTTTCGCAGGATGATAGAAGGAAGATAGTGATAACTGTTATTGATAATAATTTTTTCATAATAATTTTTTTCAATTAATTCAATATTCCAATCCGTATGTTTCGAGCGTCCACGCCCCACTTGTTTTATTTAGTTATGCTTAGAGCGTCCACGCTCGGCTTATCTTCTATTATTTAACATTATTAAATTTAAAAACAAATGAAAAATATATCCCGTTTATAGCTCCCTGTACTTTGTTATATCCTGGATTATACTGATGATATTCCCAAACATATGATAGTTTCAGCATATTTCCGTTGTGAAGAATGTAGTAAAGCTCAACTCTGGAGCTGATCTGTAAATATTTGAATATTCCGGCATGCAGGTTTTCGGAATCAAATACCGGTTCGTCCGGGTTACTGAAATTGGTTATAGTAACATAGCCGGGACGGTAAATTGCACCAATAACAGGAATAAAAAATTGCCAGGATAACCTTAAATCACGATCGCATCGATGAAAGTTCATACCGAGGAATCTGCAATCTTTACTTTTATACCCAAACGGGAATTCAATTCCGGAAGAGAGGCCGACACCCGTCATATATTCATAATTATAGAGCGAATTGCCATATTTTGAATTAATACGTGAATAATTGGTAAAATCAAATCCTGGGCCTAAATACCAGATAACTTTGTTATGTGCAAACTTCAAAACCTTCATCAGATACTGAAACCGGAAGTCGAAATAGATTCCATATTCGCTGCCTCTTGTCAGTCCTGAATGGTCATTTTTATTAGTTCTCATATTCCCACCACCAAAAGAAAGGTCGAATGTTTCAATAAGTTCCTCTGAATGAACAAGATATTGCAGATTGCCAATAGCACCTGTACCGGAATAAAGCAATGGAGAGGTTGCCTGGTCTTTTGCGCTCATCTTAAATATTCCAAACCCTGCACCAAGATATTTATCACGTGCTTTTCGTTCTGTTTTCTTTTTAAGCTTCCTGTCAGCTTTAGTTTCTTGTGAGAAGCCGTTTTGCAAAAACAAGGTAAAATAAAACAATACTATTAATGAAAGATGTCGCATATATTTTGATTCCGTTTTGGAAACAAAGCTAAGAAATAATTATGATTTGAGGGCGTGAATAGTTTTTAATCTAATCTTTAGCTGGACAGGTTTTTCTATTCCGGCTTTTGGTTAACCTGAAATATTTGGGCAGATACCAAATCTTTTCAGGACAAGACATCAAGATTATATAATTGGTATTGTATGATTTGTCATTTTTTAATAGTAATTAAAACATCTTCGATGTTAGTAGTATTATTCGTACAATTATTAATTAGGACTTGATAAAGGACACTTCCTATAAACAAAAAAGTGTCTTTTAATTTTATGCTGCTAATATCAGAACTTATACTATTATGTGTTTCTAGATTTCTTTCTGCATATACCTCATAAATAATGGCTTCAATCCAACTATTTACCTTATCAAAATATGAATGATTAATTATTGCTTCAATTCTCTTAATTCCGTTGTAAGGATTATATTCAACTTGATCCTCTAATTTCTTTAATAGCGTTCTATGAGATTCAAATTTTTCATTTGTAATAAATAATAGCTTTGAGTTTTTTTGGAACAGAAAACTCCAATAGTTATGGAAGTATTCAAGTCGTTTATTAATGCAACAAACAGACTTACCACTATTAGTGTCAAAATAATTAATCTTTCTAAATATCATTTTAGGCATTATCTTCCACAATTTTGATCTCCTCCGCACTCAACCCATACAACTCATAAACCATTTGATCTATCTCTTTATCTGTTTTATCAATTACGGATTTTAGGGATTGGGCTTCTGCTTTTTTAGTCTCAAAAACTTCCATCCAATCCATCTCATTAGATTTTGAAAGCTTTTCTCCACCTGCTTTTTTTATAGCTTTATTTAGTCCTTTTATAAATTCTCCAAATTCTAATTCGTGCCAGTTTTGGAGTTTTCTGCTGAGTTTTTCTATTGCAAATTTGGATCGGAAGTATTTAATGAATTTATTAATAATCTCCTGATGTTTAGCATTGTTTCCAAGCATTAATTCAGTAAAGATTTCTAGCTTCTTATTATCAATTAAGTCAGGACTTGGAATTGAAAATGGTTCTAAAACTTTCCTTTTAACTCCAATATAACCTCCTCTTAATACATTCCCAGTATTTACTAAGTAAAACCAAAAAAGAGAACTATTAATTAGAGGAAGAATTGATCTATAAGTGAAACCCGAGTTTTCTTTCAATAATAATGTATGACACTTGCTGTTATGATAAAAGTTATTTTCATCTAATGTCATACTTCCTCCAAAGCAAATTTCTGGAGTAATAATTTTTATTTGTTCTAACACGGAAATTGCCTGATTTCTACTATACTGATACCAGTATTCACAATTGAACTTTCCATTTTCCCGTTCTCTTAGTGCTTTTTCATATACTTTTAGGTAATTTAAAGTATTAGGGTATTTGGTTTCTAATTCATTTGAAGTTAGTAATTCAGCCTTTTCGTTGATAAGAAAATAGGGAAATATTAACCATTCTTTATTTTCAAGAGGTCTGTATTTATTTACATCCTCTCCTCTCAAATGAGGTTTCAAAATTCCTTTTTCAATTTTGTGCTTAACTCCCTTTTCGTCTACAATAGTTAAAAACTCTCCTTTCAAGTCTCCTTTAATACAAAACACGGCATCTTTACCTGTAATAATTCCTTGTACAAATCGAATGAAAACATTTTTCAACTTTAAGGGTTGCAAATTTATTTTATCTAAAACCTCACTAACTTTACTATTAGTTAATATCCACTGCTCATTACTAAGTTTTGAATAATGAATCTTGGTGAATTCAACTTCATCAAATAGTTGTTCAGGTTTTAAATGATTGAATTTTAAATACTCTTTTTTTCCTTTAGATAGATTTACGATACAAGTGTAAGTTGTTGAATCTTGAAAAACCAATTCAGCCCCAAAATGCACAATTGAAGAAACGGCTTTATTATCTATAAAATATTTTCTTATTCCTTTTCCAAAATTTGAAATCAGGAACTTATGTGGCAATATAAATGAAACTATTCCTTTAGCATTTATTAAGTCAAATGACTTTTCCATAAATAAGGCATAAATATCATAATTACCTGTAGCAGACTGGAATTTATTTTCATAGTATGCTGTTTGGCTGTAATAGTGCTTTTTTAAACCTTGGACCCTCACATAAGGCGGATTGCCAATAACCACATCAAAACCGCCTTTGTATTCGGTGCGGAATGCATACTCAACAGAGCAGGTCATTTCGCTAATTATTTTTTCGAGTTTATTATTTTCGGGGAGTTCGTGCTTTTGGCGATTATTACGGATGTAGCTTATTACATTGTGCAAATCGTTATTAATGGTTATTTCACGGGTTCCAGATTTTCGTGCCCAAAGATGGGATTGTGTATTGCCTCTGGCTTGAGTATTATGCAGTGGTGACTGTGATGGTGACATCAGTGGAGCATGCTCCACCGATGTTGTTGTATTTTTCGACAACTGCGGAGCATGCTCCGCAGTTGTTTGCTCTACAGTAGTTGTTGTGTTGTCAGTTGCAGGTATTGTTCGCCCCATTGCTATATTGCAAGTGCGTGCACTCATACTTTTTATTTTCTGCATTATTTTCGAGGCCTCCTCTTCGTCGCAAACCAATACTATATGCATGTGGTCGCCACAGATATTATAAGCCAGTATGTTTAGTTTGTCTTCCTTAACTATTTCTGCAATTGTTTCGGTAACAATTATCTCATCTTTTTCACCAATCCAAACAGCTTCTCCAAGCTTTATATGATTGTCGAACATCCGCTGCGAATATCTCGAATTGTGTGTTGCAGTTGTTATGTGCCAAGCTTTTTTCTTCTTTTTTCTGAATACCTGAGGAAACTCTTTGTGCCAATCAAATGCTTTATCTCCTGCAATTTCCGGATCGTCAATAAGAGAATTCCCACATTTAATATTACTATTCAAATTCGATAATTTTCTACCTTTTTGTGCCGTACGTAGCCAAAGCGAGAGCTTGGCAATCTCCACACTTTCATCATTAATATCAACTCCATAAAGGTTGTTTTCAAGAATAGCTTTGTCGGTATCGAATAATCGAATTGCCTCGCCAGTAAGCTCTGTAATAATATCATCAATGGTTTTATGCTCAGCTATCAAGAAAACAAGAGCTTGATTTAAAAATGCACCAGAGCCACAAGCAGGATCAACAATCTTTAATGTTACCAACCATTTTTTGTAATTTTCAAGTGTTTTAAACAGCTTCTTGCCTTTTGCCGATAGTTTTCCGTCTTTGGTTTTATACGAGCCGTCAAATTCAATTTCTGCAATATCAAGTTTATTACGTTTTTCGGTGCAAAGCGTGCCAATGGTGTTTTCTACAATGTATTGCGTTATGTATTTCGGCGTATAAAAAACCCCGTCTTTTTTTCGTTTGCTTACTTGCTGTAGGGGAGACTGGACGGGAGACAGCAGGGGAGCATGCTCCCCTGCTGCTTTTTCTGTTGCTTTTTCTGTTACTACATCCTCTGTTGTTATATCCCGTGTTGCTACATCTCCTGTTAATGTTAATTCGACTGTAATTTCTTCAATCTCAGAAAGTGAATGTTCAAAAATATGTCCGAGAATATTTACATCAACTTCCGTATTAAAATCATATTCTGAAAGCCTGAGCAGGTCATCAATCAGAATTTCATCATCAATTTTCAGGTTATCTAATAATAGGTCTGGGTAAAAAAGCCCACCATTATATGCAGGAATATCATCGGCTGTTGTTTTCCCTTTTCGCCCAGTATTCATATATCCAAAATACTGTTTGAAAATCGCGTAAATTGGTTTGTAAGCGTCTTCTTCTTTTAGAACTTCAAAACGTTTTGTAATTCGTGAAATTGAATTTGGCGGCAATAATCCGCTATCTTCAGCAAACAAGATAAAAAGGAAACGGTCAAGTAGTTTCTGCGACTTTTTGAATAATGTTAACCTATCATTATCGGGATTATTTTTGATTAGGTTTTTATAAAGTTTTTTCTTGAAAACTGAGTAGCCTTTGTAAAGTTTATCGGAAATCTCCTGTTCATGGAACTTGGTTTCTTTTTTTAATTTTAGTGGCAAATCCGAAAAAACATTATCCGAATTTAGTATTAAGTAGAGCGATTCAAAATCTACTTTTTGCAGATGAAATAGGTCAAATTCTTCAAATTCATTAGCGTATTCAATGTAGAAGCGTAGTTTTTGAAAGTTGGAAGTTATTACATACTTGCAATTTGGTTGATTGTTTTTGTAATTAAAAGCTTGCTCGGTTATACTTTTTAAGTCTTTTGTTTTTGTAGATTTTAGTTCAATTACGGCAACTGCTTTTTCGTTTTTTATAATAGCTCCATCTGCTTTTTTCCCGTCTCCCTGATTTTTAAATTCTCTTGCCAGATTGTAGTTCTCATCAGGCTTTAATGTGTATCCAAAAACATCAACAAACAAATCTCTTAGAAATCCATCCTGATATTCTTCCTCTTTTAGTTCTTTGATTTTTTTTATCCTGGCAGAACTGTAATTCTCTTTGAATTTTTGATATGCTTTCTCAACTTGTTCTTTGTCAAGGTTGTTGAGATGTTTTTTAATTACGGATTTTTGAAATATTGCCATTGTAGAATTACCCTCCAAATTCCATAAGATAAGCCTTGATGAAGTTATCAAGGTCGCCATCCATCACAGCCTGTACATTACCGGTTTCTACGCTGGTACGAAGATCCTTAACCATCTTATACGGGTGCATCACATAATTTCTGATTTGTGAACCCCACTCAATCTTTTTCTTGTTGCCTTCAATCTCTGCCTGGGCCTCGCGTTTTTTTCTCATCTCAATCTCATACAACTGCGATTTAAGCATTTGCAAAGCTTTGTCACGATTTTGTCCCTGTGAACGTGTCTCCTGACATTCTACAATGATGCCGCTTGGCTGGTGGCGTAGCCTGACTGCTGTTTCCACCTTGTTGACATTTTGTCCGCCAGGCCCGCTTGCTCTAAAGGTATCCCACGTAATATCAGAAGCGTTTATTTCAATTTCAATATTATTATCAACAACGGGATAGACATAAACTGATGCAAAGGATGTGTGACGTTTATTGGCCGAATCAAATGGCGACAGACGTACAAGCCTGTGAACTCCATTCTCTCCTTTTAGGTATCCAAAGGCAAATTCACCTTCAAATTCCAGTGAAACGGATTTTATTCCTGCAATATCTCCCTCCTGAAAATCAAGTTCCTTGACTTTATAATTATTTCTTTCACCCCACCTGATGTACATTCGCATAAGCATCTGAGCCCAGTCCTGGCTTTCAGTTCCTCCGGCTCCGGGGTTAATCTGAAGTATGGCATTAAGTTTATCCTCTTCACCGCTTAACATTTTCAAAAACTCAAGGTCTTCGATTAGCTTAACCGCCTTTTCGTACTGCTTGTCAAGTTCTTCCTCCGTTGCTTCACCTTCGTTGAAAAACTCAAACAATACTTCCAGGTCTTCAAACCCTGATTTTACAACTTCAAATTTTTTTGTCCAGTTTTTCTTAGCCTTAATCGACCTCATAACCTCCTCAGCCTTTTTAGGGTCATTCCAGAAATCCTGTGATTGGGTAGTAAGTTCTTCTTCCTCTATCTGTTTTAACTTTTTATTAATGTCAAAGGAACCTCCTCAAGGCATCAAGCCTCTCACGCAAATCCTTTATCTGTTCTTTTAAGATCATAACAGTTCTTTTAAAATCCAAAACTTAAAAACCAAAACCCAAATAAAATTCAAAATCCAAATGACTAAAATGCAAACTTTATTAAACGTTTGATTATTGGGAGTTTAATAATTGAATATTATTTGATAATTGATATTTGTTTATTTGTAATTTATTTCTTTCATCACTTCCCAAATCAGTCCGCTTTCAAATCCTCTACCGGTTGCAAAATTAACAAGTTTTTGCTTTCTTTTGGTAAAATCCTCATCCGTCAGCTCCTTTTCTTTCTTCTTCATTATTGATTTGAGTTTTTGCAGGTATTCCTCTTCATCAATTTCATCTATCGCCTTCCTGATATCTGGTCCCTTAATTCCTTTTTCTTGCAAAGCTTTGTATATCTTCATTCTGCCCCAACCTTTTATCCTGAATTTCCCACTTCCAAACAGCCGTGAAAATCGTTCCTCATTCAGAAAACCTTCATTGATTAGTTCACCAATTATTGTATTGGTTTCTTCGTCTGTTGCATTCAGTGTTTTAAGTTTCCGTTTTATATCACTGATGCAGCGCTCCTGGTAGGCACAGAACCGGGCTGCTTTTTGCTTTATTTCAGAGAGGTTTTTTGTCATACAGATAAGGTTTTTATTTTAGTTAATTCTTTTGCAAAGATAGATAATTCCTCTCAAAAGAAATCGAATACTCTGTCTATAAATATTTTGCAAAAAGATTCTTTAGTTTAAAATTGTTTTTAAAAAAGTCATACTTTTGTGGTTTAAACCAGAGTATTATATGATGAAAATATTTACTTTACTTCTGTCAGTTGTGTTACTTTCTTTTTTTTTATACGCACAATCGGTTTCCTTTCAAGTAGTTGCTTCATCGGGAGATTATTATCAGACTAAATCGTTTTAAGTTCAGGAATAAAATTTCAGTATGAAAAAAACACCATTTCTTTTGTTTTTCTTTATTTCAACGTTATTATCAGCACAAAACCACACGTTCAAATTTACTGTTAAAGGATTGGCTCTAAAGGAGGTCTATCTTGCCAATTTTTATGGCGATAAAAACACAAAAATAGATTCCGTAATGTCCGATACAACAGGTTTCTTTGTGTTTAATGTTTCTCAAGGAATGCCTGCTGGAATGTACAGGGTTCTTCTTGACAAAAACAGTTTTATTGATTTGATATACAATGATGAAGATATTGAAATCAGCACACAAGTTGATGCTTTATATGATAGTTTGAAAGTTTTGAAGTCGGATGAAAACATGGAGTATTTTGCTTTTCTGAAGGAGGGAAATAATTACAGAAGAAAATTCGATCTACTGGCTCCTGTTGTGAATTATTTCCCGAAGGATGATCCTTTTTGTGATACTGTCCTGAATAAATACATATCCGTTCAAAAACAATTCCTGAAGTTTATTGATAGCCTTGTTGCAAAATATCCCGACAACTATGCAACGAAAATAATACGTATAAGAAAACCAATCTATTATAATCCTGAACTTAATGAAGCCGGAAGAAGAGAGTATGCTATTGAGCATTATTTCGATAATGTGGATTTTACGGATGTGGAACTTGTTAGGAGCAACGTTTACACAACCCTTGCAATCGAATACCTGACACTGTACAGCAATCCATCATTTAAACAAGATCAACTTGAAAATGAGTTTATTAAGGCTGTTGATAAGATTATGTATAAAGCCATGGATAACAACATTATTTATGACTTCATTGTGGATTATCTTGTAGGAGGTTTTGAGCGGTATCATTTTGATAAGGTTCTGGATTATATTGCCGAAAACTACACTCCCGAACAGTGCGAGAATGAAGATAAGAAAAATGATCTTCAAACCCGGCTTGAAAAATATGCCGAACTTTCTATAGGCAAGAAGGCGCCGGATATTTCAATTCCTGACGAAGGTGGGAATGCTATCAATCTTAATAAAATTAAATCGAAATATACACTTGTAGTTTTCTGGGCTTCCTGGTGTTCTCACTGCATTGAAACTCTACCGAAAATTTACAATCTATATGAAAACAGTATCAATAGAAAAAACCTTGAAGTCCTTGCAGTGTCACTGGATGGCAATAAAGATGAATGGATTGCGGCCCTACATCAGGGTGGATATACCTGGCTTAACGGCTCCGACCTGAAAGGATGGGACAGCCAGGCTGCCGTTGATTATAATGTATATGCAACTCCCACAATGTTTCTGCTCGATAAAAATCAAAAAATTGTTGCAAAACCCATCACATTCCAGGAACTAAAAAATGCTTTAATTGAAGAAAATATTCTGGAATAATTTATAATCCCAAATTTGGGTATTTCTAAATCGACACCGCTTTCCATCGGCTGCCAAAGGCTTGCCGACGGCAATGCGTGTAGCTTCAGCAGAGCAAAGGATTTCCCACACGCCTGAATGGATCCATTCGATCATGTATTACAGCACCATAAAATTCAATAAATAATTGCCTTATCTTTGCAAGCTCATTTTAAGATTAATAATTATGCCCGAAAATAACAGAATAGCCATAACATCAGAAATTGGTAAGCTCGAAGGAGTTCTGCTTCATAAACCCGGAAGTGAAGTCGAAAATATGACCCCTGAAAGTGCCAAGCGAGCACTTTACAGCGATATTTTGAATCTGGAAGTTGCACTAAAAGAGTATGAACAGTTCAAAGGCGTTCTTGACAGTGTTACAAAGACTTATGAAGTAAACACTCTCTTAAGTGATATTTTGATGGATGAGTCTGTAATGAATGATTTGCTCGATGAAATTCTTTCGGAAGAGGATGTTTTTGGAGAGGAGAGTTTTATTCGGGGAATACCTGCAAAAAACCTTGCAATACAATTAATAGAGGGAGTCCCGATGAAAAAGGATAATCTCACTAAGTTCCTGACAAAGGAGAGATTTTCGCTTCCGCCGCTTCACAACTTTTTCTTTATGCGCGACGCTTCCATTTCCATTCAAAATAAAATACTCATTGGAAAGATGGCTAACAAGGTCAGAAACAGGGAAGCCTTGATAATGAAAGCTGTTTTCAATAATCATCCTGATTTTAAAACGTTGACTTTCGACCCATCTACATCAAACGGGTGTGGTGAGAACTGTACCATTGAAGGCGGCGATATTCTGATTGTAAGGGAAGATATTATGGTTATAGGAATCGGTGCCCGGACTACTTCACAAGGGATAGATTATATTTTAAAATGTCTTAAAGAGAGAAAAGAGAGCCGTCATATTATAATTCAGGAGTTGCCCTATTCTCCTGAATCTTTCATTCACCTTGATATGACATTTACAATGCTCGATCAGGATCAGTGTATGGTTTACGAACCTCTAATATTGCATCCCAATAAATATCAAACCGTTCATATCACCATCGACAATGGCAAAGTTGTAAAAATAAACAATGTGAACAATATTTTAGAGATATTAAAGAAACTTGGTGCTGATCTGAAGCCTGTTTTTTGTGGAGGTGAGAATGATCGTACTATTCAGGAGAGGGAGCAGTGGCACAGCGGAGCAAATTTTTTTGCCTTTGCTCCCGGGAAAGTGATTGGTTATGGTAGAAATAATTATACTGTTGAAGCATTGAATAAAAATGGATTTGAAGTTATCGAAGCCAAAGATATTTTGCTGGGGAAAACTCATCCCGACGGATACAGTAAATGTGTTGTAACCATCGAAGGTTCTGAACTCGCACGCGGTGGGGGAGGAGCAAGATGTATGACAATGCCCGTCAGGAGATTGGAGATTTGATTGCAGGCATAGGGGAATACGACTAAGGCAGTATAAACATTATTGGGTCTTTCTGAAAAGGGTGAGTAAAAACTTGGAATTAATAATTCCAGATGATATTGAATTAGATATTGAAAACTTTTTTGAGAAATCAGCAAATAAATACATAATTTTGCTCTTGTATAAAAGTTACAAATGACTTTGTTTAAAACAATATTACATTTTCTAAAGAAAACAAGAATACTACTGTATTCCATATTATCTCGTAATTATGGCGAGCATTTTACCACATTCTAATGGGTTGTAAAATTTAGATTCAGGATGTCCCGCCATTTTTCTCAACCTCATTATGGTTTTTTTTAACATTTTTAGTTTTATTTGTTGGCAAAAAATAAAAGTATATAAATTAAATAGATATGAAAAAGTTAAATTTATTATTGCTCGTAACAATTTTCGTAGTGTCATGTTCAAACAAGGATAATAGCATTAAAGATTATCCTGTTAAACCGGTAGCATTTACAGATGTGAAGTTTACAGACAATTTTTGGCTACCAAGATTAGATACAAATAGAATTATCACCATTCCTTATGATTTTAGAAAATGCGAGGAGACTCACAGGATTGACAATTTTGCAATTGCAGGAGGCTTGCAGAGTGGTTCTTTTGTAGGAATAAGATATAACGATTCTGATGTTTTTAAGGTAATTGAAGGCGCATCATATTCGTTGAATATATATCCTGATCCGGAATTAGAAAAATACTTAGATGATCTGATTGCAAAAATTGCCGCAGCACAGGAAGATGATGGTTATCTATTTACTTGCAGAACCATTAACCCCGATAGCTTACCACGGCATACGGGAGAAACAAGATGGTCGCAATTAAAAGACAGCCACGAACTTTACAATATTGGACATATGTACGAAGCTGCCGTTGCATATTACCAGGCAACCGGCAAAAGATCTTTATTAGATGTTGCAATTAAGAGTGCTAATTTGGTTGATGAAGTTTTTGGCCCGGGCAAAGACCAGTTACACGGAGTTCCCGGACATCAGGAAATTGAGATTGGCTTAGTAAAACTTTACAGGGTTACAGGTGATGAAAAATACTTAAGTCTTGCTAAATATTTCTTAGATCAAAGAGGTAATGCCGATGGCCATGAACTATATGTTTATGGTGAGGATGGAAACAACAAAGTATATACTCAGGACCACGAACCTGTAATTGAGCAATCAGAAGCTGTAGGACATGCAGTAAGAGCAGTATATATGTATTCAGGAATGGCGGATATTGCAGCTCTTACAGACGATGTAAATTACAATAAGGCAGTAGATGAATTATGGAATAACGTAGTATCGAAAAAATTATATATCACAGGTGGAATTGGTGCCAAACATGCCGGTGAGGCATTTGGTGATAATTACTATTTGCCAAACTTAAGTGCTTATAATGAAACCTGTGCTGCTATTGCAAATATGTTATGGAATCAAAGAATGTTTTTATTAAATGGTAATGCGAAATATATTGATGTTTTAGAACGTACACTTTACAATGGATTTCTTTCGGGGGTTTCAATTTATGGTGATAAATTTTTCTATCCGAATCCACTTGAATCTGATGGCAGTCACGAAAGGCAGCCCTGGTTTAGTTGCTCGTGCTGTCCGACAAACGTTGCTCGTTTTTTACCATCATTACCCGGATATGTATATGCACACACAAAAGATGATCTGTTCATTAACCTCTATATTGGGAATGAGGCAAATATAAATATGGATTTCGGGGATATCGTTATTTCGCAAAGTACCAATTATCCCTGGGATGGAAATGTAAGAATCGGCATCGAACCTGAAAGCAAGTCAACATTTACTGTTTCATTAAGAATTCCAGGGTGGGCTCAAAACAAACCCGTACCATCTGATTTGTATCATTATATGAATGATTTTGATCAAAAACCTGTTATTAAAATCAATAGCAAAGAGACAAAATACACTGTCAATAATGGCTATGCTAAAATCAACAGGCGATGGGAAAATGGAGATGTTATCGAAATTAATTTCCCAATGCCGGTACGAAAAGTCATAGCAAATAAAAAAGTTGAAGAAGATAATGGGAAATTTTCCATTGAAAGGGGCCCTATAGTATATTGTGCGGAATGGGTTGATAATGGAGGGAAAGTACGGAACCTGTTATTAGATAAAGATGCTGATTTTACCTATGAATATAAAGATAATCTAATTAATGGGGTTAACATTTTAGAAGGAGCATCAAAATCGTTAATCATTGATAAATCAGGTAATTCTACAATAGAAAAAGAACAAAACTTTGTTGCTATTCCATATTACGCGTGGGCGCACAGAGGAAGTGGTGAAATGACAGTTTGGTTTCCTTATGAAAAATCGGTAGCTAACCCAAATCTGCCGCCAACTATAACATCAGAAAGCAAAGTATCGGCATCATATATTCACGATCAAATTACGGCAGTCAACGATCAGGTTAATCCAAAAAGCTCTAACGATCATGAAATTCCCAGATTAACATTTTGGGATCATAAAGGAACAACAGAATGGGTACAATATGATTTTGAAGAAGAGACAACCATTAGTCATATTCATATATATTGGTTCGATGATGGGCCCCAAGGTGGTTGCAGGATTCCAGAAACATGGAGAGTGTTATATTTGAAAAAAGGAAAATGGAAAGAGATATCAAAACATGGTGAATACCCGGTTTTAAAAGATAAATTTACCTCTATCGAAATCTCAAGTATAAAAACAAAATCACTGAAATTAGAAATTGAACTACAAGAAAACTTCTCAGGAGGCATTCTCGAATGGAAACTGGATTAAAT
>JAUVIX010000318.1 GCA_030592565.1 Chlorobiota bacterium | reverse complement strand
CAGTAATCTGAAAGAATACGCCAAAGTTAATGACAAAGAGTTTGTTGAATATTATTACGGATTTGTGCTTATCAGGACGTTGCAGGTTCTTGGATCTTACGGATACAGAGGCTATTTTGAAAGAAAGCCCCATTTTGTTGAGAGTATAGAATATGCTGTTGAAAATCTGAAGTGGATTATAGAAAATGTCAGTATTCCGGTTGAAACTCCAGAGCTTACAAAATGTTTGAATGAGATAACCGGGCAGAATAGATTCAAACAAAAGAGAAAGTCGAGTGATGTTTTGACAGTTGAAATAAACAGCTTTTCATTCAAGAAAGAAACCCCTGAGGATAAAAGCGGGAACGGTGGAGGTTTTATTTTTGATTGCAGGGCATTGCCCAATCCCGGAAGATATGAGCAGTACAAGAGTATTACAGGAAAAGATAAACCTGTAATTGATTTTTTGAAAAAAGAACCAGAGGTAAACCGTTTTTTGAATAATGTTTATGAAATTGTTGACCAGTCAGTGGATAGATATATCGAAAGGGAATTCAGTCATTTAATGGTGAATTTCGGTTGTACAGGCGGGCAGCACCGTTCAGTTTACAGTGCTGAAAATCTTTATGCACATCTAAATAATAAATATGATATTAACGTAATTTTGATCCACAAAGTTATTGGGGAATGGTAAATCTTAACAACATAAAAATAGAGCTTGCCCTGATTTTACTTGGCTCGTTTTTAGCATTTCATTCATTTTCGCAGGATACGGTTTACATTGATCCGTCAATTTCCGGCAATATCAGTGAAAAAGGGACGATTGAACACCCGTTTAATTCATGGAATGACCTTCATTGGAATGATACCAGCTATATGAATGGGAAAGTGTTTTTACAGAAGTGCGGGACGGAGTTCAAAATTAATAATGGTGGTGGTTATAAACTGGCAAACGCATCAAATATACTATTTGGTTCTTATGGAGATGGAAAGAAGCCGTTAATTCATTCAGTTGCAGATACATTAAGATGGGTTTTTGATGTAAAATGGTGTAAGGATATAACTTATAATAATATTCATTTTAAGGGAGATACTAATCTTGCAGGTAATCCGGTAACATTAAGCCCTGTCAGGGTATGGGGTGTTTTTAAGCACAAGAATGGACAGGTGGGAAACATAAGAATTATCAATTGCGAAAGCGAGTATTTTGAATTTGGTTTCAGACTAATGTACACCAACAATCTTTCTGTCGACAGTTGTTACATACATCATTATGGATTGCAGGGCATCGTGTCATTTAGTGTTTGGAATGCAGAATATGGTTGGAATACAATTAAAGACGGAAATACAAAATGGTATTCTGGTGCTGATCAGGACTATTCTCAGGGTGCCTGTATAGCAGTTGGTGGTAAAATATTTAACAACCATATTCATCACTGTTTTCTCGACAGGCATAAGACCGGTAATAAGTTTGCAATTTTCTTAAATGCCGATTCAACATCGTGCAGACCTTCGATAATTGAGTATAACAGGATAATCTCACCCCGCTACACAAAGGAGGGAGGAGCAGGGATTTATATTACATCCAGAGCTGACAGTTCGGTTATCAGGTATAATCATTTTTCCGGAGAGTTGGGTGCAATAGTAGTAAGGACAAGGAAAGTGCAGATTTATTATAACGTAATTGAAGGTGATTATTATGGCATTGATGCACCTAATGATGACGGTACGTTTATTTATAATAATGTTTTTTACAAAGCTCAACCCTGCATTAAAGGAGACCATATTACTGCTATGAATAATATTTTTTATATGTCGGATGAGAATAAGGGTCCTGCTCTGCAATTGAATGGAATAAACAGGATTGGTAATAATTGTGTAAACAGGCCGGATAAGAGTATTAATAAAAGTAATCATATTGTAGCCGACCCCCAATTTATTGACCCTGAAAATGGAGATTTTTATCTAAAAAGCACTTCACCTTGCATTGATAAAGGAACAGATGTTGGTTTGAGGAAAGATTATGAAGGGATTGAAGTGCCAAAGGGTGATGGTGTCGATATTGGAGCTTTTGAAGAAAAATGATCTATATGAAAAGGGTAGTAAAGACAAGTCATGACTTGTCTCTTGAGTTTTGTTTTTAACTTGACAAGTCATGACTTGTCTCATAAAAATAAGGTACAATGAAAGCAATGATACTTGCAGCAGGTTTGGGAACGAGGATGAGGCCTTTTACAGATAAAAAGCCGAAGGCACTCATTGAGATTGCAGGTAGAACTTTGCTGGAAATTGTTATTACAAATCTTATAAAATTAGGATTTGATGAAATAATCATCAATGTTCATCATTTCGCCGATCAGATTATTGAGTTTTTGAATAAAATGGATAACTTTAACATCCGCATTGAAATTTCGGATGAACGTGATGAGCTTCTTGACACCGGGGGAGGTTTGAGAAAGGCCTCCTGGTTTTTTGATGATGGAAAATTGTTCCTTGTTCATAATGTGGATATTATCACAGATATGGATTTGAGAAAAATGATAAAATATCATAATGAGAGGAAAGCACTCGTCACCCTGGCAGTTAAAAAGCGTGAAACTTCAAGGTATTTGCTGTTTGACAAATCAATGAATTTATGCGGATGGACAAATGTGAAAACAGGAGAGGTGAAGACGGCTGTTCCAAACAGAAAGACAGTGAAATATGCTTTTAGCGGAATCCATATTATTGACCCTGCTTTTTTTGAATACTTAGGTGATAAAGAGAAGTTCTATATTATTGATGAATACCTTAAACTTGCAAAAAATAGTAAAATTGCAGGATTCGATCACAGCGATTCCCTGTGGTTGGATATAGGGAGGCCGAAGAGTTTGGAAGAGGCAGGGAGAATGGCGAAAGAGCGATAGGGTGATAGAGCGAGAGGGCGTGCTCCTGTGAGGTTTGCGCAGGGAATTGAGGGATGGAAGAACCTCGTAGGCCAAACGGATTTACGATTTACGAGGACGAATGACGATTAACGAGTTTCTCAAGACCTTCCATTGTTCGAAAAACCTGGAAGTGTCTTAACAAAAAGAATTAATTAACATGAAATCTTTTCTAAAAAAAACTGCAGAGTATATAGTTGAAAATTATGGCGATAATCTGTATGAAATCTGCATTGTCTTGCCCAATAGGCGTGCATCCCTGTTTTTGAAAAAGTATATTGCTGCTAGGTTAAACAAAACGGTCTGGTCACCTGCTTTTTATGCCATTGAAGATTTTGTGTTTGAGCTTTCCGGTTTTCTGCAGATTGATCCGGTATCGCTACAGTTTGAATTGTACGAAGTTCACAAGGAGGTTGAAGGAGAAAATGCTTCCGACTTTGATGAGTTTCTGAACTGGAGCAGTGTTCTTTTGCACGACTTCAATGATGTTGACCTCCATCTTGCTGATCCCAAAACATTGTTTACATATCTGAATGATACTAAAGCAATATCCCTTTGGAATCCTGATGGCAGGCCCTTAACAGAATTTCAGCAGAAATACCTGACTTTTTTTAATTCCCTTCTGAAGTATTATTCTTTGCTTACAACCCGGTTGAAGGGAAAAAAAACGGTATATCAGGGTCTTGCATACAGGAGTCTTGCCGAAAATATGGATAATACCATCGAAACAGTTTCGTGGGATAAGGTGATCTTTGCTGGATTTAATGCACTTTCATATTCGGAAGAAAAAATTCTCTTCGGACTTGAAAAGGCGGGGAAGGCCATACTTTTGTGGGACGCTGACCGGTATTATGTTGATGATAGGCTTCAGGAAGCAGGAAAGTTTTTGAGACGGTATTTAGCAACAACAAAAAAGGAGGAAGTAAAATGGATTGGAAATCACTTTTCTGAAGAAAGTATGAATATTCAGGTTATTGGCGTGTCAAATATTGTGGGGCAAGCGAAAGTTTCAGGTGCATTGTTAGAGCAAATTAATAGGGATGGCTCAGATATGGAGAATACTGCTGTGGTACTTAATGATGAGACACTTGTGATGCCCTTGCTAAATTCCATTCCGGAAGATATTGAGGATTTTAACCTTACAATGGGGCTGCCTTTGAAGCAGACACCTCTGTTTAGTCTTATTGGAGCTTTGTTTGAGATGAACGAAAATGCATTGAAATTTGATAAAACAAATGGGAAAAAGTTTCACATCTATTTTAAGGATATACTAAAGATCATATGGCATCCATACATTAATGAACTGCTAGGGTT
>JAUVIX010000186.1 GCA_030592565.1 Chlorobiota bacterium | reverse complement strand
TTAGAAGCGATAGGCGCCAACTATCTGCATGAACCGTCAGTGGGTGGAATAGTACTCAACGTTCGTGACATCAGCGCGCGCAAGCAGGCGGAAGAGGAACTGAAAAAGCACCGCGAACATCTGGAAGAACTCGTCAAAGAGCGCACCGCCGAACTCGAAGAAAAAAATGCGAAACTGGAACATTTTAATAAACTTTTTGTAGGCAGGGAATTCAGGATAAAGGAGCTGAGGGATAGGGTTAAGGAGCTGGAGGAAAAGATATCCGAATAACGAATAACGATATTCGATTTAAGAAATGCTGAGCGAAGCGAAGTCCGCCTCTGGCGGATTCAATGTTAAATTACAAACCGGAAACCCGGATTTGGGAAACCGAATAAATGAATCGAAATTGAAAAAAATAATAAATATTCTGAACCTTTTGAAAGAGCAAAGAGGTTTCGACTTTACCGGATACCGGCCATCAATGCTTGAACGCAGGGTTCAAAAAAGAGTTTACAGCACCAATTGCGGAAATTTTGATGATTATCTCGAATACCTGGATCATCATCCCGGTGAATTAGATAATCTGATTGATGTTTTTACAATTAATGTTAGTCGTTTTTTTAGAAATTCTTTATCTTATGAATACATCAGCAAAATAATTATTCCTGAGCTGTTTTTAGCCAAAGCAAAAGAAAATGATAACAGCCTCAGGATTTGGTCAGCCGGTTGCTCGTTTGGCGAAGAACCCTATTCAATGGCAATTATTTTCAATGAATTCCTTAGAAAAGAAGAAAGCTCCATTAAGCTGAATATTTTTGCTACCGACATCGATAGGAAAGCATTGAAAAGGGCTTCTGAAGGGTGTTATGGTTTTAATAGTATTGAAAAAATAAAATTTGGTATCTTTAAGAAATTTTTTACTACAGAAGGTGATCAATTTAAATAGATCCTGAAATAAAAAAAATGGTACAGTTTTCTTTCTACGATCTGCTCGACAAAAACAGATTCGTGCCTCCCGATAGTATTTTCGGGGGTTTCGATATTGTTCTATGCCGAAATGTTTTGATCTATTTTGACCTGGACTATCAGAAAATAATATTTAATAAGCTTTACAGATCTTTGAATAAAAATGGCTATCTGGTTTTAGGTGAAGCAGAAGTACCTGTTGAAGGTTTTAAGCATAAATTCAGGAGGGAGAATAAATGTTGTAAAATATACAGGAAGAGTAGTTGAGTGGTTGAGTAGGTGAGTGGGTAAGTGGTTGAGTAATAATTGACCATCTCTACGTTGCACCCGATGAAGGCTATATTGACAAAAGCGATTTTATTAATTGTAAATCTGATATTAATGAAGAAATAAAATTATTAAATGGATATATAAAGTATCTTAAGGAGTGTAAGGCAAGGGGAGTAGTTAATATGTAGTTAGAATCCCACTCAACTACTTAACTAAAATCTAAAAACATGAAACTATCATCATTCAAAAGCATCCGAACCCGTTTAACATACTGGTTCCTTCTATTATCACTCATTCCCTTATTAATTATACTAGTAATTACTTATTTTCAACAGGTTAATGTTATTGAGACCAGGACATTTGACAAACTTACAGCAATACGTGATTTGAAAGTTGAACAACTGGAAAACTGGCTAACCGAAAGGAAGGGTGATATATTAACAGCATCCACCGATAATGAATTAATAATTCTCGAAGAGATAATTTTTAAGGAGCACAAAGATCAGAGCAATCTTATAGAATATAAGAACATTCGCCGCATCCTGAACCGGTATCTGAGCAACTATGCCGCTTATAGTGAGATGTTTATAGTCAACTCCCGAACAGGTATTGTTGAAATATCTACCAATCAAAATCATGAAGGAATGGATAAATCCGATTATACTTACTTCACCGAACCTCTGCAGACCGGCGGGCTATTTATTAAAGATGTCTATTATTCAAAAACATTATCAAGAAATGCGATGACTTTTTCTATTCCCATATTCTGTTCAAAGCATGATCCACCACATATTATCGGCATTATGGTGGCACGTGTTGACTTGAAAAACTCTCTTTATGCTTTGCTGTTGGATAGGGTCGGTCTTGGTGAAACCGGTGAAACTCTGATTGTAAGCAAAGATATTGTGGCTTTGAATGAACTCCGCTGGTATGATAATGCACCGTTAAACCTTCAGATATCTGACGAACCTGCTGTTAATGCTGCATATGGGGAAAAAGGGATAATGGTTACTTCCGATTATAGAGGTAAAGATATTCTGGCTGCTTATACTTACATTCCTCAAACAGGCTGGGGCTTTATCTGCAAACAGGATATATACGAATTGAATGCCCCCATTCGCGAAATGATAATGTATTTTATAGTTGTTTTTATTTTTACAGCAATCGTAATTTCCATAATTGCATTTGGTATAAGCAAATCTATTTCAAAACCGATTGTTGAAATGGATCGTGTCGCTCAAAAAATAAGGACTGGCGACTTTTCAGTTAGAAATACGATTACTTCGAAGGATGAATTAGGGTCATTAGCCCTTGCATTCAATAATATGGCAGAGACAACTGAGTCCAGAATAAAAATCCAACAAGGAATTTCTAATATTTCCGAAACAATGATCGGACAGTCGTCCATGCAGGAATTTGGTTCTGAATTACTTAAGCAATTGATGGAAATTACAGGAGCCAACATGAGCACATTTTATATTCTGAATGAAGCGACATCGGAATATGAACATTTCGTATCTGTAGGCGCTAATGAAGAGTTGCTAAAACCTTTTAATGCTGAAAACCCGGAAGGGGAGTTTGGTAACGCATTTTCGAAGAAAAGCATTTACTATCTCCAGGAGATTCCAGAAGACACAATTTTCAAATATAAAACCACTGCCGGCGATGCAATACCTAAGGAAATAATTACTATTCCTGTATTGGTTGAGAGCACAGTAGTGGCCCTTATTTCACTTGTAAATATTCAAAAGTTCAGCAAAGAATGCTATGATATTCTAAAGCTATCATGGCTGAGTATAAATTCGTCTTACTCGAGTTTACTGGGAGGTGAGAGAACCCGGATCCTTGCCGAACAGCTTTCCAAAACCAACCGGCAATTAGAGGCCCAAACCGAAGAATTACAGGATCAGGCAGAAGAGTTACAAGACCAGGCTGAAGAATTGCAACTTACTTCAGAAGAGCTACAAGAACAGAATCTTGAACTCGAAGCTCAAAGAATTCAGGTGGAAGAAGCAAACCGCTTGAAAAGCGAATTCCTGTCCAATATGAGCCACGAATTGCGAACGCCACTTAATTCCATTATGGCGCTCTCACGTGTATTAATTACCCAGACTAAAAACAAACTCAGTGATGAAGAAAATAATTACCTCGAAATCGTTGAACGAAATGGTAAACGTCTATTATCTCTTGTTAATGACATTCTTGACCTGTCGAAAATTGAGGCAGGTAAAGTGGAAATCTTGCCGGAATTTATTTCAATAGGTGCTCTTCTGCAGCTTATTAAAGAGAACATGCAAACCTTATCAGAGGAGAAAGGTTTGACCTTTACTTTAAGTGTTCCTGATAACTTGCCAAAAGTAGAAACTGGCGAATCGAGGCTGCATCAGGTTTTAACTAATATCATTAGTAATGCGATAAAATTTACCGAGAAAGGAAGTGTTGATATCGCAGTTAAACACGATTCACAAAATGTTCTCATTGAAGTGAATGACACCGGTATTGGAATTTCAAAAGAAGCACTTCCACATATTTTTGATGAATTTAGGCAGGTTGATGGTACTTCGTCCCGTCAATATGAAGGTACCGGCCTCGGCCTTGCCATTGCCAATAAAATGATAAATATTCTTGGTGGTAATATTAAGGTTAAAAGTAAATTAGAAAAAGGCTCAGTTTTTACAATCACTATCCCGATTAAGTGGCATGAAGAAATACTTCTTGCCCAAGATGTAAACTTGAAAACTACCACTCAATCTGAAAAAAGTACAATTTTAGTAGTTGACGATGAGCAAAAAACAGTTAAAGATATTTCCAATACCTGTATCCTGATCGTGGAAGATAACCAGGATGCCATAATTCAGGTTAAGGCAGTTTTGGAAAAAGAAGGATATAAAATTGATGTGGCAGGCAGCGGACAGGAAGCCCTGGATTATGTTCAGCATACTATTCCCGATGGGATTATCCTGGACCTGATGATGCCCGATATTGATGGTTTTGAGGTTCTGGAAAAAATTAGAAATATTGAAAAAACCAAAAAGATCCCTGTTTTAGTGCTAACTGCAAAAGACCTGTCCAAAGAAGAGCTTAAAAAATTAAGTTCCAACAATATACAACAAATAGTCCAAAAAGGCGATGTAGATATTGAGGGCCTGCTTTATAAAGTAAAATTATTGCTTGGAAATGAACCTAAATCCAGGACAAAAGACAAAAGGAAAAAGCTGGAGCGGAACGGAAGTCCACTTCAGACGGATGAAGATGTTACCAATGCTGATTTGCCAAATGTTCTGATTGTTGAGGATAATCCGGATAATATGATGACGATTAAAGCAATATTAAAAGGAAAATATAATATTGCCGAAGCTGTTGATGGAGCACAAGGCTTAAGAATGGTACTATTTCAAATGCCGGATATTATTCTTCTCGACATGGCTTTACCAAAAATGGCTGGAGAGGAAATTGTCCAAATTCTTAAAATTAATAATGAAACTAAAAATATTCCTATAATAGCGGTGACAGCCCGGACCATGAAAGGCGACAAAGAAAAACTCCTGGAAGTTGGTTGTGATGGATATATTCCCAAACCAATAGACCCGGAGGCGTTGTTAGCGGAAATTGGTAATTTATTGAGTAGGTGATTAGTTGAGTAGGTGATTAGTTAAGTAGGTGATTAGTTGAGTAGTTGAGTAGTTGAGTGGGTGAGTGGGAAAATTTTAGAAAAATAATGAGTGAAAATAAATCAACATTTGAGACGTTGGAAGTCTGGATTAAATCCAGAGAAATACGGAACAAAATATCGAAACTTTCAAAGGGTTTTCCTTCTGAAGAGAAGTACAGACTTACAGATCAGATGATCCGTGCCTCACGTTCCATAACTGCAAATATTGCAGAAGGTTATGGCAGGTATCATTATCAGGAAAACATACAATTCTGCAGAATAGCAAGAGGATCATTATTTGAGTTAGTTGATCATTTAACAGTTGCACTTGATGAAAATTATATTGATGAAGAGAGTTATAGAAATATTAAATCAGATATATTGGAAATCATAAGATTACTAAATGGATACATAAAATATCTTTCAACAAGGAAGAGAGATAAGAGAGTTGAGTAAGTTGAGTTGATGAGTAGTTCCCACTCACCTACTCACCTACTCACCTACTTACCTACTCACCTTGAAACCTGAAACAAACATCATGAAAAAAATCCTTGCAATCGACGACCAAAAAGACAACCTGACAACCATTAAAGCAGTAATTAAGAGTAATATGCCAGACTGTAAAGTTCTGACTGCTCTGTCGGGAAAAGAGGGAATTGAAATTGCCAAAAAAGAACAACCCGACACCATCCTTTTGGATATAATAATGCCACAAATGGATGGTTATGATGTTTGTAAAAGGCTAAAGGAAGATGAATCAACAACACATATTCCTGTGGTGATGATCACAGCCATAAAAACCGATAAAGAGAGTCGGATAAAAGGTCTTGATACAGGTGCCGATGCTTTTTTGTCAAAACCAATTGACCCTGTTGAACTCTCTGCGCAAGTGAATGTAATGCTCCAGATAAAAGGGGCAGAAGATATGTTGCGTGCAGAAAAGGAGCTGTTAGATCAAAAGGTTAAAGAAAGAACGAAAGAATTGAGAGAAAGCGAAGAAAATTACCGTTCTATATTTGAGGGAGCAAACGATGGAATAATACATGTTGATAAAAGCATTAAAGTTTTAAACGTCAATCCGGCTTTCACAGAGATTACCGGTATTTCAAAAGAAGCTGCAATAGGAAAATCAAGTTTTGATCTTGTAAACGAGTTTGTCAATATCAAACATTTACCCCGGATACTAAATACCATGAAAAGTGTGATATCAAATAAACCAATAAAACCTTATGAACTAAACTATCAGGATAAAATTCTTGAGATATCTATAAGAAAACAAAAAAACGGACAAGTTGTTGGAATAATCCGGAACATCACCGAGCGCAAGCAAGCGGAAGAAGAACTTGTAAAATACCGCGAACACCTTGAAGAGCTTGTAAAGGAGCGAACTCAAAAACTTGAAGAACAAAAAAATGAACTCAAGCGTCTGAATAAATTGTTTGTCAACAGGGAATTCAGGATAAAGGAGCTTAGGGATAGGGTTAAGGAGTTGGAAGATAAGATATCCGAATAACGATTAACGATATGCGAAAGAAAAAATGAAAAATATCGACAAAACCAAAGAACAGCTCTTAAAAGAGATTGATCAATTAAGAGTCAAAATTGCCGAGCAGGAGAAATCTGAAAGCGAAGATAAGAAAACAATAAATGTACAATTAGAAAACGAAGAAAAATTCCGGTCGCTGTTTGATAATATCAATCTTGCTGTAGCATTACATGAAATTGTTACTGATGAAAACAACCAACCTGTCGATTTTGTTTTTCTGGATGCCAATCCAGCTTATGAAAAACTTGCTCAATTAAAACGTGCTGATATCATTGGAAAACGTGGATTGGAAGTGATCCCGAATCTTGAGCAAAAATGGATAGATATTTATGGTAAAGTAGCCCAGACTGGTGAATCCGTTACAGCTGTTGACTATTCCGATTCTCTATGCAAATACTTGGGGGTGAAGGCATTTTCCCCTAAAAAGAATCAATTTGCAGTTGCAATTATCGACATCACCGAGCGCAAGCAGGTCGAGGCTACATTGGAACGAGAGAAAAAGCTCACGCAGCAATATCTTGATGTGGCCGGGATAATGCTCATTGCTTTAAACAAAGAGCAAGAAGTCACCCTCATCAATCCCAAGGGATGCGAGATACTAAACTATCCGAAGGAGGAGATACTGGGCCAGAATTGGTTTGACAAATTCGTGCAGGATGAAAACATCGAGGAGGTCAAGCAGGTCTTTAAACAGATAGTATCAGGTAATATCAAAGCAGTGGAATATTATGAGAATTCCATTATCAGAAAGGATGGTAGCAAGCGGATCATCGCCTGGCATAATTCCATTCTACATGATAGTTCTGAGGAGATAATCGGACTTTTTAGTTCCGGAGAGGATATCACCGAGCGGAAGAAAGCGGAGGGAAAACTAATAGAAAGCGAAAATAAATATCGCTCATTTACCGAAACATCTACTGATATAATTCTTACCTTTGATACGGAAGGAAGATTTACATATATTAGTCCTATAGTT
>JAUVIX010000085.1 GCA_030592565.1 Chlorobiota bacterium | reverse complement strand
GGGTGATGTTTATTTAATGTATGCCGAAGCTGTTTTACGTGGTGGTACAGGTGGTGATTTGGGAACTGCTGTCGGATATGTTAATACTTTGCGCGAAAGAGCTTATGGAGATAACTCGGGAAACGTTGCAGACATCGATCTTCAGTTTATTATTGATGAGAGAGCCCGCGAGCTTTACTGGGAAGGTCACAGAAGAACAGACCTGATTCGCTATGAGATGTTCACAACTTCAGCTTATTTGTGGCCATGGAAAGGAAAAGCTGCCGAGGGGACTGCTACAGATGACAGATATAACCTGTTCCCAATTCCGTCATCTGATATAACTGCTAATCCAAATCTTGTTCAAAATCAGGGTTATTAATCTGTAAATTAAAATTTAAAAAAGATGAAAAAAATAATATTGATAATAATCGCATTTGCCGGGCTTGGTTTTGTCTTCTCTTGCCAAAAAGAGACAAAAGACCCGGTACTGGATTTGTCGCAAACAGTTGCACCTTCTATTTCTTCACCAGACACGGGCGAAACTTTTATTCTGCTGGAGGTCGATGCTGATAGTATTATGACCACATTTAACTGGTCTGCAACTAAGTATAGCCTTGATAACCTTGAGTCGGTAAAATATGTTTTGCAGATGGATATTGTTGACAGTAACTTTATGAATTTTGTTACGGTGGTAACTACTACTGAGACTTCCTACAGTATTACAGTTGGTGATATGAACAGCCTTCTGTTAGCTATGGGGCTTTCGGCAGGCGAAGCAAATAATATGGAGTTTAGATTGTATTCTTATATAAATAATACCGTTGATGTTACTGATGTTTATTCAGAGGCTTTATCGCTAACCCTTACTCCTTATGCGAGTTTTGTAGAGTATCCTAAACTTTGGGTTCCTGGAGACTACCAGGGATGGGATCCGGCTTCCGCTCCAAATATCTATTCATTTACAAATGATAATGTTTTTACAGGATATATTTATATGCCTGAAGGCGGGACCTATGAGTTTAAGTTTACTTCTGATCCTGACTGGGATCATACAAATTACGGATCTGCCGGTGAAGGTCTTCTTGATACCGAAGCAAGTGCAGGTAATCTTAGCGTTCCCGGTCATGGAGGCTATGATGTGGTAGTTGATATCGACGCTCTTACCTGGTCTTATGAACTGAAGAACTGGGGCGTAATAGGGCAGTGGCTTGATTGGGCTGATGATATTGATATGATTTGGGATGCGGAAAACCAATATCTCTACTTAACTACTGATATTCCTGATGTTGCAGATAACCGCTTTAAATTCAGGGCCAATGATGCCTGGGATGTAAATCTTGGAGCAATAGACCCCCCTGATGGAGAAACTCTAACACAGGGTGGTGTTGACATACCTATTACAGAGCCGGGTAATTATACTTTTATTCTTAGGTTTACAACTTCTGAACCTACTTATGAGTTGATTAAGAATTAGGCTTGATAAATGACGAGTAAAGACGTTTGTCATAAAATTTGTGAATAAAGAGAGGGTTTCCTTGTAAGGGAAATCCTTTTTTTATAATTTTGCAAACTATAATTTTATAAATATAAATACTAATTATGAAAAATTTAACACCCTTTATTCTTTTGACAATTAGCTTATTACTAGCTTCTGTTTTAAATGCACAAACAGTTTATACTGATCCTGAGTACCCCATTGCTGATGAGGTGGTAACAGTATATTTTAATGCAACAGGAACTGACCTTGAAGGATATACCGGAGATGTTTACACTCATACTGGTGTTACTGTAAACGGACAACAATGGCAATATGTTATTGGAAGCTGGGGTATTAATAATACGCAGCCACAATTGACATCACTTGGAAATGATCTGTACAAACTTGATATTACCACTTAAATCCGTGATTTCTACGGCTTACCTGCTTCCGGCGATATTTCGGAATTGTGTCTTGTCTTCAGGAGCTCTGACAGTCAAACACAATCAGCCGACCTTTTTCTGGATGTATTTAGTAATGACCTTAGTATTGTAATTCAGCAACCTCAGTCATCCGGCCTGCTAGTGAAGCTTAATGAAGATATTGATGTTGTTGTAGCGAGCCCTCTGGCTGATAGTATCTATATGTATGTTAATGGTGATGAATATGCTTCTGTTGCAGGAATTACAATTGAAGAGACTATTATTGCAAATAACTTTGGAACCAACTGGACAGATATTTGGGTAAAATTCGTTGCTAAAAATCAAACTGCAATGGTTGCCGATTCATTCTCTTATATTGTAATACCCGATCCCCAAATATTAGAGTTGCCTGAAGGAGTTGTTGACGGAATAAATTATATAAATGAAACAACAGTGATTCTCTCACTTTTTGCACCTGATAAAGAGAGTGCTTTTGTGATCGGTGACTTCAATGACTGGACACCTTTTGAAGAAGGCTATATGAACAGGACACCAGATGGTGACCGCTACTGGATTGAACTTGATAACCTGACTCTAGGAGAAGAGTATGCCTATCAGTATTTTGTGGATGGAATAGTAAAAATTGGAGATCCCTATTGCGAAAAGGTACTTGATCCGTGGAATGATCAATATATTTCCAATACCACTTATCCTGATCTGAAGCCTTATCCTTCGGGGCAGGATGGTATTGTTTCAGTTTTTCAGACTAATCAGCAGGAGTATGAATGGCAGAATACAAGTTTTGATCCTCCGGCAGTAACTGACCTGGTTGTTTATGAGCTGTTAATCAGGGATTTTATTAATCAGCATACTTATTTGTCACTTATTGATACTATTAATTATCTGAAAAATCTTGGGATAAATGCCATTGAGCTAATGCCTGTTAATGAGTTTGAAGGAAACCTGAGCTGGGGTTATAATCCTAATTTTTATTTTGCACCGGATAAATATTATGGCCCAAAAAACAGTTTGAAACAATTTATTGATGTCTGCCATGGCGAAGGTATTGCCGTTATTCTTGATGTAGTGTATAACCACTCTTTCGGCACATCACCTTATGTAAGATTGTACTGGGATTCGCAAAATAGCCGTCCTGCAGAAAGCAGTCCTTTCTATAATCCCATTGCAAAACACGATTATAATGTTGGGTATGATATGAATCACGAAAGTCCTGCAACAAAGCAATATATCAGTCGTGCCTTTAAATTTTGGTTAACAGAATATAAGGTTGACGGATACAGGTTAGACCTTTCAAAAGGGTTCACCCAAAAAAATACGCTTGGAAATGTAAGCGCCTGGGGTCAGTACGACCAGTCAAGAATTGATATACTCGAAGCTTATGCCGATTCGGTATGGTTAGTAAATGAAAAGGCCTATATGATTCTTGAGCATTTTGCTGATAATTCTGAGGAAAAGGTTCTATCCAATTATGGGATGATGCTATGGGGAAACTCGAATTATAATTATAATGAAGCCACGATGGGATGGATTGCTAACTCTAATTTTGATTGGATTTCGTACAAGCAAAGGGGCTGGAGTCAGCCACACGTTGTTGGCTATATGGAAAGTCATGACGAAGAGAGACTAATGGTTAAGAATATTAATTATGGCAACTCAAATGGCTCATATAATATTAAGGATACAACTATTGCACTACAGCGGCAACAGCTTGCAGCAGCATTCTTCTTTACAATTCCTGGCCCGAAAATGATTTGGCAATTTGGAGAGCTTGGTTATGACTATAATATCAACTATCCCGGAGCTATCGGTGGAAGTGAACATCGTACAGGTGAAAAACCAATACGCTGGGATTATTATAATGATTACAGACGTAAGCTGCTTTATAATATTTATGCATCTCTTGCTGATTTGAAGAAAAATTATGATGCTTTTAAAACATCCGATTTCGATTTGTCATTATCAGGAGCTACAAAAAGTATCCATCTTAATGATCCATCGATGAATGTAACAATTATCGGTAATTTTGATGTTACACAACATGATATGTCTCCTGATTTTCAAAATACAGGAATGTGGTATGATTACTTTTCGGGTGATTCTCTTGATGTTACGAATGTTGGCGGAGAAATAGCACTTGCTGCCGGTGAATACCGGATTTATACTGATGTGAGACTTGAAACTCCGGAGATTGGACTTGGCATTGATGATGTTTCTGTTGAAAGCGGGAATATAAGTTATGTATATCCCAATCCGTCAAAAGGTGAAGTAAACATTGCCATTTATCTCAATAAGAAATCAAATATAGAACTGAATATCTACAACATTAACGGCCAGAAGATTAGAAGCCTTGTTAATGAGAATTATAGTGCGGGGAACCATCAACTTGAGTGGGATGTAATGACTAATAGCGGCATGAGAGCGGGAAAGGGAATTTATTTCTATGAACTGAATGTGGATGACAGGGTAGAGGTTGGTAAGATAATTTTGTATTAACTGAATAATATTTGATGTTAAAAATGCGGAAATATTAAGGGTAATGAGGTTTGCTGATGTAATAGGACAGGAGGATGTTAAGAAGCGGTTGGTGAAAACTGTGAAAGAAAGCAGGGTTAGTCATGCACAGTTATTCCTGGGGCCTGAGGGCTCAGGAAAACTTGCGCTGGCTATTGCTTATGCGCAGTACATCAATTGTACAAATAAGCAGGGTGATGACTCCTGTGGTGAATGTCCGTCCTGTGTAAAGTATCAAAAGTTCATTCATCCCGATCTGCATTTTATCTATCCCACAGCAAAAATTAAGAATATTGAGAAGCCAATGAGTAAGGATTTTATCAAACAGTGGCGAGAACTGCTATTTGAAACAAATTCTTATACAAATCTGCCTGATTGGTATTCGAAAATTGGGATTGAGAGAAAACAGGCAATCATTAATGCCAGGGATTGTAATGAAATCATAAAAACACTTACTTATAAGTCATACGAATCAGAATATAAGGTGATGATTATCTGGATGGTTGAGAAACTTTTCCATGCTGCTGCACCAAAAATTTTGAAGGTTCTTGAGGAACCGCCAGATAAGACTTTGTTTCTGCTTGTTTCCGAAAACCAGGATTTGATAATCAATACTATTTTATCAAGGACACAATTAATAAAAATAGGCCGTCTTGATGATAATAATCTGTCCAAAGCCCTTATCAGTGATGGGTATGAGCCGGCAGTTGTTAATGATGCTGTGCGTATTGCCGGAGGCAACTACCTTGCTGCCGTCAGGCTGATATCGCAATCGGATGATGAAAGATATAACTTTATAAATTTCAGGGACTGGATGCGTAATATCTATCAGTTTGATGTTGAAAAGCTGATTAAATTTGTTGCTGAGATGTCGAAAAATAGTCGTGAGAAAAATAAAAGTTTTCTGAATTATGCTTTGAGATTTACACGTGAATGCCTCCTGATGAATTATGGCAGTGGTGATCTGGTACGCGTGAGTAGTGAAGAGTCGGAATTTATCAATAAGTTTTATCCTTTTGTAAATGAGAGGAATAGCAGTTTGATAGCCGAAGAACTTGACAGGGCAATTTACCACATTGAACGAAATGCAAACCCGAATGTTTTATTCATGGATTTGTCGCTAAAATTTGCCAAATGGCTAAGAAAATAGTTGGAGATTTTTCCATATAGATAAAAGTGTTAATTTTGGTGCTTAAAAGTACTACAATATAGATGAAAGATAATAAATTCGATATAACTGAAAATCCATTTTTTACAAGAGGATGCTGTGAGATGCCCAAAGCCGGTCATCCGGGTGAGAACTACCAGGCAGGATGTGCTAAGTTGAATGCCTTTAACTGGCTGGAAGATATTGAGCAACCTGATTCGGCAAAGGTGGTTGATGTTGTTGAAGTGAGATTTAAAAATAGTAAAAAGGATTTCTTTAAAGTGCCGTCCGACTTGAAGTTGCACGATGGTGATATTGTTGCTGTCGAAGCATCTCCAGGGCATGATCTTGGAATAGTTACCCTGTACGGAGAATCAGCCAGATTGCAAATGAAGGTCAAAGGTCAGGAAATAAATCCCGATCTGATGAAAAAAATTTATCGCAGGGCCAGGACTTCTGATATTGAAAAATGGATATTAGCTGTCGAATGCGAAGAGAAAACGAAAAAAGAAACCAGGAAAATTGTTAAGGACCTTAATCTTGATATGAAAATCAATGATGTGGAATATCAGGGTGACAATACTAAGGCGGTTTTCTATTATACTGCAAGCGAAAGGGTTGACTTTAGGGAGTTGATAAAAGTTCTTGCCGATATGTTCAGGATAAGGATAGAAATGAAGCAGATCGGTGCACGTCAGGAGGCAGCTCGTCTTGGTGGTATTGGCTCCTGCGGCAGAGAGTTGTGCTGCTCAACCTGGAGAACGAACTTCTCATCCGTATCAACAAACAGCGCGCGCTTGCAACAACTTTCATTGAATCCTACAAAATTAGCCGGACAGTGTGGAAAATTGAAATGCTGCCTGAATTTTGAGAATGATTTCTATAAGGAAGCTATGAATGAGTTTCCTTCACCCTCAATAAGGCTTAAAACCAAAAAAGGTACTGCGGTCTATCAAAAAGCCGATGTCTTTAATAAGCTGGTCTGGTATTCCTATCTTGGTGATAACTCAAGTATGATGGCGATACCTTTGGATAAAGTATTGGATATTCTTAGGAAGAATAAAGACGGAAAGTTGCCTGAAAAACTTGAAGATTTTGCTCAAACCCAGGAAGCCCAAATAGAATACAAAAACGGTGAGGATGAACTGGATATGTGGAAACTGGATGACAGTTTTTAAAATGTAGATAGTTATTAATATATGAGGTCTTATTTAAATATTACTCTTTTATTCTTTATAATGATGCTGTTGCTTTTATCGTGCGACCCAAACCGCGTTTACGAGAAAAATGTAGTAATCGACAATGGTATCTGGAATAAGGATTCAATTGTGGCGTTTGATATGAAAATTGAAGATACTATTCAGCCCTGTAATTTTTACATTAATATCAGAAATACCACAGATTATCGATTCAGTAATCTCTACCTGTTTATTGACACCTATTTCCCTGACAAGACTCATGCACGCGATACCCTTGAATTTATTCTAGCCGATACTGACGGAAAATGGTTCGGCAAAGGCTTTGGTAAGATAAAAGAGAGCACTGTACTATTGCGCAGAGGCGTTCGATTTCCAATGAGTGGCCAGTACCGTTTCACATTGGAACAGGCAATGAGAACCGATAACCTTGAAGGTATTGAAGATGTTGGAATGCGGATTGAGAAGATGGGGCAATAGGGTGTTTTTTAGAAAATTGTATCGCGCTGTTCCTGATTTTAGTGTGAGCCTGTGAGTGAGGCCTAATCCGGAACATGATATTAACTGGATTTGCAATATAAACAAACATCTTTAGTATCTTAATTTCAATATTTGTGTATTTATTTACAATTTATCCTTTCTGGTTTATCCAGGTTAGGGTTTTGAGATTATAAATCTCAAAGATATTTACTTTCGGATTACCCGATGCACAAAGCCAACTCTGAAATCCGAAAGAGCCTGAATCAAAAACACAACTCTACTTAACCCCCAGCCATTCTTTCAGTGTACTGATAACAAGCTCTTTCTGATTCTGAGGCAGATTGTTTATCCTTGTGCGATGGCTGCCTTTAGGTTTTACTATTTTCAGATTATTTGAATTATAGGAGAGATCAACAGAGGTTGAAGACCAGGCATCATATTCACCGTAAATAAAGATCATATTCTTTGCTTCGTGCCTGACAAAACAATCAACTTTCTGCATTGGGACAGGGTTATAAACAACAGAGACTCCTTCTGGAGCAGTAAACTCAAAATTAGGATTTTCTGTGAAGCTAACATAATCTTTAAACAGAGAGATGTCGTAGCCGTAAAAGCCTATTTCGGCAAGTGCCTGATAGAAAAAGGGTTGGAGTCTTTCAATTCCCTGATCAGAAATCCAGTCGAAGCCGGCAACTTTATTAAGTTGCTTTAGCATCACTTCGGTTGAGTCAGGATACATAGGAATAGCCATGCAATCAAAGCTACCCCATTGCCAGAATGCAAAGGAATATTCCAGTACGAGCAGCTCATAGGCCTTTTCGTAGCCCATTCTATATGTCAGCTTTTTCTTTTTTGTCAGCTTTTTAAAAAGAGGCAAAAAATTGTTCCTGTTTTGAAGCATCATTAACTGATATTTGTAAATGTTGTCTCTGCAAAGCGAATCACCTACATTTTCTAAAAACCGGTAAGCTCGTTTATCATCTACAGCAAAGTTAAGCGGAGCCACGTAAGGAACACTGGCATCAACATCATCGGGATAGAAATAGCGGTGATAAATAGTGGTCTGGCCACCTTTGCTGATACCTGTATTCACCCATTTGCCTTTATAGATATTTTTAAGAATTTCCACAATCTGGTGATGGTCGGTAGCTGCGTTGTAAACCGTTAGTTGCGACCAATCGAGCGGCTTTGGAGTTGATCCGGCAAAATAGCGGTGTTCCACTACTATTTGATTTGCATCAAGTATCGGACACAATTCATTTACATAATTGGGATTTTTGGCATAGTTGGCAGCATAACCTTCAGTAACGAAAACGACAGGATTGTTAAAGCCTTTGTGTGATAAAAAAACTCTTTGAGTGAATTTCTCGCTGTTAGGATTTTTATGGTCAACAAGTTGCTCAACTTCCAGTAAATACTTTTCAGAGAAGAATGTACCTGTTTTCATCTTATTGTAAGTGAAATTGTACTCTTGCGACAATTTTTTCAGGATTGTATCAAGCTCCTGAGCCTGAAGCGTAAAGGCTGAAAGTATAAACAGGAAAAGAATCAGCTTTATTATTTTCAGAAAAGGTTTGTTCATAGAATTATTTGTTTGTCAGTTGTTTGATCTTGTTTTATTCATTTGTAGATGCAGGCTGTTCAACTTTAGCTTAACATTTCCAAAAGTACTTCAAATATTTACATCTGCGATTAACGGAATAAAATAAACATCAGAAAGAAGATGTTTTTATTGAGTAGAATTATCCAAAAAGTATTTAATCCACAAAAAGTCTGGTTGAGCGTAGTCGAAACCAAATTTACCTGAAAATAAATCCTTCCATTAATGGGTCACCCGGATCAAACCAGAATTCATTTCTTCCAGTGAAGTGTGCACTACCCGTTACTTCAGGCACAACTGCATCGTATTCTCCATATTTAACTGTTTCAGATATTCTGACATCCATAGTTGTTCCCAGAATACTTTCAATCGTTATCGTTTCACCCTTTTTTAATTCCCCTTTTGCAAAATGAAGAGCAGCCCTTGCACTCACACCCGAACCTGTCGCTGACCTGTCAACTTCGCCCTCTGCAAATATACACACATTCCTGCTATGATTCTCCTTATGGTATGGCTTCCCAGTAAAAATTACTCCGTACAGAAAGCTCAGGTCTTTTTCAAAAGGGTGCTCTATCTCAATGTTTTCCATAACAGCTTTTTTGATTCTCTTTCCATAATCAATCAGCTTGTTGTAATCACTTGCATCGAGTTTCAGCCCAAGCTCACCAGCATCGCAGAACGCGTAAAATGCTCCACCATATGCTATATCAAACTTCACATTTCCAATTTCAGGCACATCAATATTTTTATCTCTAAGATATAAGAATGATGGCACGTTCAGGAAAGAGCTTTTTGTGACAATGCCATTTTTGCGGTGGCCTGTAGCTATCAACCTGCCGGGGGGTGCATCAATTTTTAAAACAGGATTATCACCTGTTTTTTCAATCAATCCTGTATCCAGAACAAGTTTAGTCAGGGCAATTGTGGCGTGGCCGCACATAGTGCTGTACCCTTCGTTATGCATAAAGAAAATTCCAAAGTCAGCATCTGGAGTGCAGGGCTCTGTAATAACAGCACCGTACATATCTGCATGGCCACGTGGTTCAAACATTGTACTTGTACGGATATGATCTAGATTTTCTTTGAAATATCTCCTTTTCTCAAGAATAGTATTTCCCGTTATCTCCGGAAGCCCGTCAATAAATACTCTGAGAGGTTCACCGCCGGTATGCATTTCGATGGTTTTTATCTTCTGCCAGCCTTCAGGTGGTTGAAATGATAATAATTTGTTCATTTTGCTAAATTAATAAATCATTGTACAAGCTAATCCTACTTAAAAATCTACATTAATTCCAATACCTTTTTCTTTTGCCTTTTTATATATCAACTTTGCCACAACAAGGTCAAACAGAGCCATTCCGACTGATTTAAATAATGTAGTTTTGCTTTCGTCAATTTTAAAATGTTTGTCAATAAGGCTTCCTAGTGTATGCACATTATTCTTTTTTATCCAGCCTTTTTTAAGGGGAACTGCAATATCGCCCGATTCCTTTATTGCAAGAGGTGTGTCAATGAAAATATCTTCAACTTCCATGAATAAACTTTTCGGGAATTCCCGCATCGTGGGTTTGTATGAACCTATTCCTATGAAGTGCTTTCCTGCAATTAATTTTCTGTCGTCAGGAAAAACAGGTGTTTCTGAAGATGTAGCCGTAATTATCACTTCACTATTTATTACAACTTCTTCGGAATCTTTTGCAATTTTAAAATCAATTTCAGGAAGATATTTTTTTAGACTATTTACAAAATCATTCAGATTTGAGTTAAAAGAATCAAAGAGTGTTACTGATTTAATATTTCTAACAGCACAAGCAAAAAGAACCTGATGAAATCCCTGCGTGCCTGCACCAATAAGTCCGAGTGATGAAATGTTAACAGGAGTGGTATGAATGATTCCAAGAGCACCCACAGCACCGGTACGAAGTGCGGTAAGCTTAGAGGCTTCGAGCAAAGCAAGAGTTTCTCCGGTAGTGCCATCATTCAGGAGTACCGAACCGAATATGGCAGGCAGGTTTTTCTTTCTGTTTTTAGGGAAGATAGAAACCAGTTTAGTACTGAAATAATCTCCGGTAAAAGCAGGCATTAGCAGTAATACATTTCCATTATAGTCGATGTGCGACCTGTCAGGCATCAGAAAATCCCCCTTTTCCTGAATGATAAAAGTCTCTTCAACAGCCTTTAGTAGTTCGTCAAAAGTGACAGATATCAGAATGTCGTCTTTGTTAAGTATAAGCATAGCACTGAATATTAATCAGGTGCTAAAATACGTAAAATAAAATTGAATAATTAAGACACAATATTTTATACCGTGCTGTTTCGGATTTTAACGTTGGATTATGCGTTAGACTAATCCGGAACTTTATATTTTTATCACAGTTAATTATATGACTTTCCTCTTGCTTCGGAATGGCAACGGATATGTTATTGTAGCCCTTTATCGTCAATCTTCGGTAATGGAATCAGTTCCGAAATTTCCTTTTTCTTTGACGATTTTGCAAAAGCAACTGCCATTATAGCTCCTCCAATAACAAGCATTGCTGCAACAATTCCTTTTGTAGTCAAAATCTCCGGCTCTATCCAGGTTACTTCAAAATAAGCCAGCAGACCCATAATAATAAATGTGATTATAGGGTTCATCGTAACGATAATACTAATCTTATTGGCTTCGATGTACTTAAATGCAAGTGCCAGTGAACCATAGGCAATAAGAGTATTTAGGCCGAGATATATTAATAAAAACCAGTTGGCGGTTGTAAGGCCAATGAATTGTGACGGATGAATAAACGGCAGATAGAGAAAGATGGGAAGCATAAAAATAAACAGGTTTAGCTGTTGTGCGGGATAGGTCTTAACCAACATCTTTTGAAATGTTGCATATATAACCCAGGCCATTGCGGCCACAACCACCCAAAGTATCCCCATATTAAATAGTGCCTCTTCACCGGTAATTTTTGCAAGACTGTCCTTGTAAAAGATAAATAGCCCTACACCTGCAATCATAAATCCTATTCCCTGTCGCATGCTGATTTTTTCCTTGAAGAATATCAGTCCGACAAATCCCAGGAAAATAGGCCCAACCTGTATTATTATCTGGGCAGTACTTGGTGTTGTCAGTTCAAGCCCGTATAAAAAGGCAATATAATTAATTCCAAGTGCAATTGATGCAACCACAAGAAAGATAGGAGGGGAGTAGAGAATTTTCAAGGCTGACGGATTTTTTATTGCGTAATAGACTAACAATATGGAAAATGCTACCACAAACCTGAACCATACAAT
>JAUVIX010000018.1 GCA_030592565.1 Chlorobiota bacterium | reverse complement strand
ATACTTTGATTGTATTTGTCAAATATGGGTTTAAACTTAACACCGCCGTTTTTACTTTTCCACAATCCTCCGCTGGCCGAACCGGCGTATATTATCCTTGGGTCATCCTGTACAGCATCAAGCGAAGCAATCCGTCCGCTCATTGTGGCAGAGCCAATGTGCCGTGCCTTGATAGCTCCAAAAGTGTTTTTATTGACTTTGACTTTTTTAACTGTTTGTGCATTCGTGCTTGCGAATACAAATAGTGCGAATAGAGTTATTAAGCACCAACTCAAAATATTTTTACTTTTTTTCATCTTTGCTTGGTTTTATGTTAAAATAATATTTACCAAAAGATTTTAAATTAGATTTTCTTCAAGCTCTCACTATGCAATTTTAAGTATAAAGCATCAATCAATGCCTTCTTTTATCTTACTTTATAAGTTAACTTCATTGTAATTGATGCAGTCTTTTCTTTTGATGATGTATTGAACGCACCTCCCCATGAATAATTTTCATTTGAATTCTGACCGGTAATTTGAAAAATCCCCATTCTGGCCACTGTCAGTTCATCTAATTTTGCTCCTGAATTTTCAGCAATTTTTTCGGCACGGAGACGTGCATTTTCCGTTGCTCTTGAAATCATTTCAATCTTTAAATCAGCAAGTTTTGTGTAATAATAACGAGGTGGCTCTGAATAAAACTGAACACCTTTATTCAACAGTTCTGTTATTTCTCTTGATATCTTTTCTACTTTTTCAACATCTTTTGAATCTATCTGAACTGTTTGCCCTAAAGTATATCCAATAAACTCTTCTCCTAAATACTTCCCATCATTTGAATAATTTCTTTTTGTATTTCTATCGGTCTTTACTGCACTAAAAACAATAATTTTAGAATCAAACCCTTTGGAGGCTAAATATTCAGTAATTATTTTTTTGTCGGTTTCTAAGTCAGAATAGGCTTGCTTAAGATCCATATTTTCTTTAGTGAACTTCCCTTTCCAAACAATCAGGTCAGAAGTAAAATCTGTTTTACCAAGTCCGGTCACAGAAATTGTTCCTTCCGATTTATTTCGATTTATAAACGCATTACCTAATACTAGTGAGGCGATTATAATTGCTATCGCAAATACAATTGAGTTAAAGTTATTTTTCATTCTAAAGTATTTTTATTCTCATATATTGTTAATAATTGTGGCAATAACGATTCAATGGTTTTGCCAACTGCTCACAATAAATATCCGACCCGTCTTGCTTTGCAAATACTGGCCGACTGAAGACTGCCGATTGAAGACTGCCGACTGAAGACTGCCGACTGAAGGCTGCCGACTGAAGGCTGTCACATAAGGCAGACCTTTGCAATCAATGATAAACTATTAATAGAAAACTATTCCTTCCTATTTTCTACCTTTATCATCATCGTTATCATGCCCTTCATCATCGTCATCCTCTTCGTGTTTCACGTCATTATCGTTATCTTCTGTTTCCTGCTTCTCCGGCATAGCAAATATTGAATCATCAAATTCTGCATCAAATACTACTTCAGTAATATTAACCTGACTAGCTGTTTGACCATTTGCACGGCTTTCGATGCTATATGGCATTATTATACCATCTTTTTCTTTGTAATTACTATAGTAGGTGTCAGATTCAACTTCCGAATCTCCCATTTTCATTATAGAAGTTGTCTTTAGCAAGACATAATTATCGGAATCAATATAGTGATAGAATACACTACCGTCCTTTGCGGTTAGTTTAATCTTAAAAACTTCTGTTCCTTCCATGTCTTCCGTTCCAATCAATTCACCTTCGTAATCCTTCTCTTTAAAGTTATAAAGCATTCCGTCAAAGTCTGATTGTCTCGCCAAAGCGTCTAATTGCCAGCCTGAAATCTCTATTGGATCCATACTCCCTGTCCAGGGTGCTATCATCCAACCTTTTTCTCCATCATACACCTGTATCATTTGCGCGCCTTGTATATCAACTTCCAATCTGAAACTGCCAGGCCTTTTTTGATACATTGTAAAATTAGTTTCCATTCCTTGCTGAATTGATTTGCCCTTAGCCATCATTGACTTATGTTCAACGAGTTTATCCTGTCCGATTGTTTTGAAATAGGAGTCAAGAACTTCCTGTAAGTCTTGTGCCTGCAATCCAAATGTTGAGAATGCTAGAGCAAAAATAAATTTTATAAGTTTGTTCATGTTTTAAGATTTTAAATAGTTAATAAAAAGAAAAGACAAACGTAAGAAAAAAAAATAGACGACAGGTGGTAATTCTGATAATTTTACCCTCTTGTAAATACCCACTCATCATCTTTGCTCATTCTATCGTTGTAGAAGTAGCCTTCACAATCAAAGAGTTTCAGATTCTCAGGGTTTGATATTCTATTTGAAATCAAAAACCGTGTCATTAGCCCGCGGGCTTTTTTGCCGTAAACGCTAAGGAATTTATAGCTGCCGTTTTTGAAATCCTTAAAAACAGGTGTTATAATTTTTGTATTCAGCTTTTTGGAATCAAGAGCTTTGTAATATTCATTTGATGCGAGGTTTATAAGGATTTTTCCGGGTTCGTTATCCAACTCGTTTATTAGCAAGTTTGTAAGCGCATCACTCCAGAATTGATATAAGTCCTTGTTTTTGTCAGTTTTTAATGGTGTTCCCATTTCAAGGCGGTAGGCTTGTATCAGATCAAGTGGTCTCAAAATTCCGTATAAACCCGATAATATTCTGAGATGTTGTTGTGCAAAATTGATGTCATCCATAGTCATTGTGCCGGAGTTAATTCCCGTATAAACTTCCCCACGAAAAGCAAACAGAGCCTGTTTCGAGTTTTTGGGAGAGAATGGTAGACGCCACTCCTGGTATCTTTCGTAATTAAGATTTGCCAGTTTTGAGCTTATCTTCATTAGCTTCTCCAGTTTTGTCGGAGAGTATTTTTTCAACTCCTTAACGAGTTTTTCAGATCTGTCAGTAAATTGGGGTATTGAATATGTGTCATTGGCGACTTTTGCCGTGAAATCAAGTGTTTTTGCCGGTGAGATAACTATTATCATTGTTTAAGTTTTTTTGTAAATATAAACATCAAAGCAAAGTAAAAGTTCATCATCCTTTATACATCAAAAAAACAGCCGGAATTTTATGAATATCAGGTTTTTGGAATTTCCAATCTCTAACTGAAAGTGTTTTGATAAACTCTTTATCAGATGTCAGGCCGGAAGCTACACAAATCATAGTGCTGTCAGAACAGGTGTTGAGCAAAATCTCAAAAAGCCTGTTGTTTCTATACGGAGTTTCTATAAAAATCTGTGTCTGGTCTTTTTGCCAGGCAATTTTTTCTATCTTTTTGATTCTGTTAACTGCCTCTTTTTTGTCGATGGGGAGATAACCTATAAATGCGAAGTTTTGTCCATTGAACCCTGATGCCATAAGGGCGAGCATAATGGAGGAGGGGCCGGTTAGCGGAATTACCCTGATGTCTCTTTTATGAGCAATCTTAACAATTTCAGAACCCGGATCTGCAATACAAGGTGTTCCTGCCTCCGAGAAAAGCCCGATATCTTTTCCCTTTTCGACCTCATCAAGGTAGTGCCCTATGTTTGAAATATCTGTGTGCTCATTTAAAAGATGAAGTGTAACCTCCTCAAATTGTTTTTTAAATCCCACTTTTCTCAAAAATCGTCGGGCCGTCTTTAACTCTTCAACTATAAAAATATCAAGGGATGATATAATGCTGAGATTTGCTTTAGGGAAAACATTTTCAGGTGCTGTTTCCGACAGAAAAGTGGGTATAAGATAAAGAATGCCTTTCATAATAATCTAACAGGATTTATAGGAGATATTGATTTTTATTGAATGATGATTTTTTTATAGACTTTTTTATTATCGAATGAGATTTCTAGAAGGAAAATCCCCTTTGGAAAATCAGTAGCATTGATAATAAATTTACTATTATTTATTACATAAGTTTTTAAATAATCTCCAGTGTAACTAAGTAGTTTAGCTTTGTAAGGAAGAGTAATGCTTTTGTATGCTTCAATGTAAAATATACCATGTGACGGGTTGGGAGATATTTTGAAATATCTCACCGGATACTTCTCAATACCAACTTGTGTAACCTTTAGATTAAATGATTGAGAAGTCTCATAAATAGAATTGCTTACAGTAATCTCAACAGCATTTTCGCCAAGATTTTCCGGTAAGGGAATTCCTGTCAGCAATGCAAAATTAGTATCTGATGGATTTAAAGTAAGCCAGTCAGGCAGAGTTACAGAACCGAAAGTTAAAGGATTTCCTGTGGGGTCAGCAGCACTGATTTCATAAACATACTCTTCATTAACCGTAGTTAGCACTGTCGGTTCAGAGGTGAAGTGCGGTGGATAAATACCATATTCATAAGCTCCAATATCAACTCTGTTATTATAGATTCTCGGATTGCCGGCAAGATCGGTAACTGGCAAATTCATTCCCAAAGTGTCGGGATTGCCAGCATCAACACATGGCGAACTCGGTAGTAGCATATATGGATAATCACCTGTATTTAAAAACATAGGGTCAGTATCTATGTTGTTTTCGTAAATGCCG
The DNA here is from genome assembly GCA_030592565.1 of Chlorobiota bacterium. Lineage (GTDB taxonomy): Bacteria > Bacteroidota > Bacteroidia > Bacteroidales > JAADJA01 > JAADJA01. The sequence goes on along the minus strand of JAUVIX010000018.1, from coordinate 14,686 downwards.
TTATAAGTTGCGTAGATTCCAATATTAAAAGATTCCAGACCACCTTCAATATTACAGTAATAGAAATCAGAATTACAATAGTTCCCAACCAGAGATATCTGATAAAAATTGCTTTCAATTATGTTGTTTTGAAAAAAAGGCGATGAATCAAAAATCGAAACTCCTGAGGGTTTGTTTTGAACAATCGTGTTGTTATTTACCAATATGGTTGCATCATTAGATTGAAAGTATATTCCACCTTTATTGCCTGTACTTATATTTTCTTTAATAAGGTTGTTTGAGATAATTGATGAATAACAATCGGATAAAAGTATTCCGGTATAACCGTTATTAGAGATGTTGTTTGCGATAATGATGGAAGAGGATGAAATTAAAAAAACTCCTGATTTGGTATTAGCTGTTATTGTATTCTTAATGATGCTTGGGCTACTATGTGATTTGCAATAAATCCCATAACCTGTATGATTTGTGATAATGCTATTAACTATTACCGGAGATGAATAATTTTTACAATAAATCCCACCTTTTCCATTATTTTCAATAATGCAATCTTTGATAAATGGCGACGAATGATAACATGATATTCCAAATATGGAATCTTCTATTGGTGTCGCATTGTAATTATTATTTTTTATGTAACTATTTGTTATACTTAAATTGGAATAGTGATCTAAATAAATTGCCCCATTTATTGAGTTATAGATATTCTGGATAATGCAATGTGTTAGTCTCGAAGAATCTTCCGAAGTGCTATTTGCAAATAGCAATCCACCCCAATATTCAGGGATAGAATCAATTATAAACGAAGAATCAGCTGTGATCTGAAATGAAATTGAATCTCCTGTTTCTCCCAAAGCTTCAAGGATACCTGAAATTGAAAAAGAATAATTTTTAAGAAATTCGATTTCTGTTCCGGCACAAATAGATAATTTTGCTCCGGGCTCAATAAAGACGTTGTTATTTATTAAAATTTTATCTGCGCAAATCGTTGAATCATTTGATATTGTCCCTTCCAAAATAAATTCATTTGTTCCCGTTCCGGTAAGAGAAATAAAATTAACAGGATTGTCCAAATCGTTGGCTGTTATAAGCAAAGAATCAATATGCAATAATGTGTCCGTTGGTAAAAACACGACCTGGAGCAATGTGTCATTTTCTGGATTGATTATCAGTGAAGCTATTTCCTGTACGAAGATTGTATCCCCTTCAGGTTTTATCCAAAACCCATTAGGAGATATAATGTTGACTTCCAGAGGGGCTTTGCCATAATTGGATAATAAAAGTGGATATTCTTTTGATTTTTGGTTAAACTTAACTGCCCCAAAATTAAAAGGTGGATTAATAATGCCAATTTCAGGAAGTAATGTTGGTTCACCCTGAAATTCGTAAGCTCCCATATCAACAATAGAATTATTGTAAATTCTCGGGTCTCCAACAATATCATAATCGGGAAGGTTTAAACCTGTAGTATCCGGTGTGCCTGAATTTATGCATGGTGAAGTTTCCTGAAGAGAAAAATCATAAGGATTGGCCATTTTGAAAAACGGATCGGTGTCAATGTTGTTTTCATATTCGGTAATAAAACCATTTCCTGCAATATTCTCAAATCCACCCTCAATATCGTTATAGTATAAGAAATTAATATCCCCATAAGAAATGCTAAAACTGATTTGATCTCCTGAATTGGCTGAGTTCCCATAAAATATATTATTGTATAAAAAGATGTCAGAGTAATTTGATTCGATCTTTATTCCTCCTCCGGCGTCATTTGTGGTATTGTTGCAAATTGTGTTGTTGGCAATAAGTCCACCAAACGTACAATAGAAAGCAATTCCCCCACCCGTATTATTTGAAATTACATTGTTAATAATTTCTGCGTGATATCGATCCCCTGAAATGGCACGGCCTGAATTATTTACTATAGTATTGTTGTAAATAAAAATATTATAGCATCCAACGCAATAGATTGTATTCCCGCCACTATTATTTGAAATATTGCAATTATTTAATGAGAAATAATCTGAGTTAATAAATATGGCATCACCACCATACTCTGCTGTATTGTTTTGAAACCAACAATTTGAGATTTGTACATGATTAGTTAATGAGCCGTATGATGATGAAAAAATTGCCCCACCGGTTTTATCATAATATCCATCACCAATTGCTTTTCCGTATTGTAACTTGCAAAAATTTAGTTGCGATGTGTCGGAAGTATAATTTCCAACGAATCGCAATCCATGCCAGCCTCCATCGGGAATGCTTATGTTATGAAATCCGGTTGTATCATTTATTGTAAATGTAATGGTGTCGTTTATTTCACCATTGGCCAATATACTACCTTTAACAATAAATTTGTAATGCCCCTGAAACTCAATGAACACCCCAGTCTCAATTGTTAACTGTGATCCTTCAGGAATTGTTATTTCCCCTTCGATCAGGTAGGGCGAATTCTCTTTTGTCCACGTGCCGCTGACATCCCCACCTGGAATGACGGTTTGGGTAAAAAGAAATGCTGGATAGAGAATTGAAATAATGACAAGACTTTTTGCAATATTTTTCATGACTTTGAAATCATTTTGATAACAAAGTTACAAATAAATCCAATATATCAGGCTATGATTTTTTTTTATTGGTGTACGGGAAATTATCATATATTATTTTTATCTATTATCCGTTATGAAAAGATATTTCGTCCCTAACGGGACTAGGGAGTTGTCACGGCGTATTTTTACCAATATTCCACCCATAGGGGCGGTTAAATTTCACAGCTACTTTCAATAATTCTAAAACAGGTTATATTTTTCATTTTGCGTTATATATGCAGAAATACCAGGATTCTTTTGAAAAAGACAATAAAATCCAATAGAAAAAATCCCGTTAGGGACGGAATATCTGTCAAACCAGTATTTAAAGAAATAGATGGAAATTTGTCGTATCTCTAAATTTATAATTACCAAGGTAGCTTGTCGAGGTCAACATTTCCTCCTGACAAAATCACCCCGATTCTTTTATTCTTAAAATTCGATTGATTTTCAAGAATTGCTGCAAACGGTACTGCCGATGAAGGCTCTATAATTATCTTCATCCTTTCCCAGATCAGCTTCATTGCTCTAACTATGCTATCTTCTTGAACTCTGATAATTTCATCAACATATTCAGTAATTATTGGATAAGTCAATGAGCCGAGGGAAGTCAGAAGTCCGTCGGCAATTGTATCAGGATTCTTAGATGGGATAAACTTTCCTTCATAAAACGACCTGTATGCATCATCGGCACCAGCCGGCTCTGCTGCAATCACTTTGGTTTTTGGTGAATAATAAAAAGCAGACAGTGCAGTGCCACTCAACAAGCCTCCGCCTCCGACAGGAGCCATAATGATATCCATATTTTCCACATCCTCAATCAGCTCTTTTGCTGCTGTTGCCTGACCTGCAATGATTCTATAATCGTTATAAGGGTGAATTTCTAATGCTCCTGTTTTCTCAATAACTTTTTTTAACGTGTCTTCTCTGGATTTTAAATTCGGTGAGCAAAATGTGATCTCGCCTCCATATTGTTTTACTGCTGCAATCTTCACCTTTGATGAATTATCGGGCATAACAATATCTGCCGGTATATCTCGCAATGCGGCAGCCCGTGCAAGAGCAGCAGCGTGATTTCCTGAAGAATGAGTGCATACACCTTTTTCTAAATCCGCATCTTCTATTAAAAATACAGCATTACAGGCACCCCTGGTTTTAAATGCCCCGGCTTTTTGGAGGTTCTCGCATTTAAAAAAAATCTCTGCCCCAACTATTTTGTTGAGGTTATGTGAAGCCATTACAGGCGTTCGGTGGATGTAGGGTTTAATCCTTTCGGCTGCTTTTTCAATTATGTTGTAATCAGGAGGCTGTGTCAATATCAGCAAAATTAATTAACTCGGCTTGTTGCAATTATCTCGGCAATTTTATCGCAAGCTGAGTCCATTATTAAAAATGTTTCCTCACAAGCATCCAGTTTTCTGTAAAACGGATCGGGTACAGATCCATTTCTACCTGGCTTGATAAGGTTTAAAAGGAACTCAACCTTGCTTTTGTCATTATCATCATTAGCAAAATACAGAGCATTTCTGTAAGCCAGAGTATCCATAACATAGATTTTGTCAAACTTACTGAAATCTTCACTCGAGAAAAGTCTGACTTTATTGTCAGAGATGTCGATATTATGCTTTAGCCCTTCTTCAATAGCTCTGCTTTCAGGTGGTTCATTGATATTAAATGCCTCAAATCCTGCTGATTCAACTTTTGCCTCCAGATTACGTTCATTAAGTTTTTTCTTTAAAACTCCTACAGCCAGCGGAGATCTACACATATTTGAATTGCATACAAATAAAACATTCATAATGATAAAATATTTAAAATTATTACTACCTGAATAGATACTATTATCTATTGTTTGGTAAGATAAGAAAAAAAAAGTAAACAAACAAGAAAAAAAACCTAAAGTGTGATTTTTTTATCAAGTTCTTCAACGTAGTTTCTAAATTGCTTATCAGTTTCAACAAGATTATTTACTGTACGACAAGCATGTAGAACGGTAGCATGGTCTTTATTGCCACAGTGATGGCCGATTGTTGCCAGCGAAGCTTTTGTGAGTTTCTTTGAGAAAAACATTGCAAGTTGACGAGCCTGAACAATTTCTCTTTTCCTGGTTTTTGAATTGATTGCTTCAAGAGGAAGCCCAAAATAATCGCAAACCACTTTTTGAATATAATCTATCGAGATTTCGCGTGATGTGTTTTTAACAAACTTATCAATCATCTTCTTGGCAAGCTCCAGAGTAATCGCTTTTTTGTTTAATGAGGATTGCGCCAGAATTGAAATTAGAGCACCTTCAAGTTCCCTAATGTTTGTTGTAATGCTATATGCCAGATATTCAATTACATCCCTTGGCATTTCAACACCGTCCTTGTAGAGTTTGGTTTCAATAATGGCTATCCTTGTTTCCAAGTCCGGGACTTGCAGATCAGCAGATAAGCCCCACTTGAAGCGCGAAAGAAGGCGTGTATTCATTCCACTCATTTCCACAGGTGGCTTGTCTGAGGTTATTATAAGTTGTTTTGAGTTTTGATGCAGGTGGTTGAATATATGGAAATAAACCTCTTGTGTTTTCTCTTTTTTCGAAAGGAACTGGATGTCGTCAATTATCAAAACATCAATCATCTGATAAAAGTGAACAAAATCATTTTGATTATTATTCCTAACAGAGTCGATATATTGATTTGTAAATTGTTCGGAGGTAACGTAAAGAACTGTTTTTTCAGGATACCTGCTTTTTACCTCTAAACCTATTGCATGTGCAAGGTGGGTCTTTCCTAAACCAACGTTACTATAAATTAATAGTGGGTTAAATGCAGTTTTTCCGGGGTTATTGGCTACTGCATAACCTGCAGAACGTGCAAGCCTGTTGCAGTCACCTTCTATGAAATCATCGAATGAGTAATTCTCATTAAGCTGGGAGTTAACTTTTATCTTTTTAAGGCCGGGAATGATAAATGGATTTGGAATTTCTTTTGATGACCCGTTGTTAAGGTCAAGTGGCATTGTCACAGGTTGGTTTGATGTAATATTTTTATTGGATGTTGGAAATTTAATAGCATAAGGTTCGCTTGAATATGTGTTGTCCATAATAATACTGTATTCTAAGCGGCCGGCAGAGCCAAGTTCCTTTTTAATGGTCTTTTTAAGAAGAGTAATGTAATGCTCTTCAAGCCATTCGTAGAAAAACTGGCTGGGTACCTGTATGGTCAAAACATTGTCATCAAGGTTTACCGGTTTGATTGGCTCGAACCAGGTTTTGAAACTTTGATGACTAATGTTGTCTCTGATCACTTTTAGACAATTCTCCCATACTGCGCTATAATTTTTTTTCATCTGTAAACAGTTCCTTTAATGTTATTTATAAAATTAAACTTGGATAAGTGTGTGAAACTTAATAATATACGATTCTATATCCAATTATATATCGACCTGAAAAATTTTAACAAAAGTCATTTAAAAAAAGTTAAAAAAAAAATAAAATTTCCCTTGATTATTAAAAAAAAATGTCCTATTCAGGTTCGTTAGCAAAATCATGTTAAAATTTATTATTTAGTGTATAAGTATTTTATTTTAAGATTATTAATCTTGTTAAACCGTTCATGTACCCTATCAGTATATTTTTTCCTTACCTTAATCTTTAACATGCATTTCTCTTCGTAAATTTGTTCATAAGGTTTTAGCTCTTCTTCTTTAAGAATTTTCATCACACTATTTGTGTCATCATATTCAAATTCTACCTCATAAATGTCGTTTACAGTCTTTGTTAGTATTGTGGCTTTTTCAAGAGCCTCCCTGGCAGCAGTTTTGTATGCATTAATCAAACCACTTACCCCTAATTTCGTGCCACCGAAATACCTGACAACTATTATCAGTATATTTGTGAGGTCTTTTGAAAGTATCTGCCCGTAAATTGGCTTTCCTGCCGTGCCTGATGGTTCGCCATCATCATTAATTCTGTATGCCGATTTATCAGATCCGATTCTGTAAGCATAACAATGATGCCTCGCATCATGGTACCGCTTTCTTATCAGTTCAAGTTGTTCTTTTACATCTGTTTCTGATTTAACAGGTGTGGAATATGCAATAAATTTGCTGCCGCGATCCTTAAATTCTCCTTCAGTTGACGAATTTATTGTGTTATAAGTATCCTCAAATAACATTAAATCATTGAGTTAAAATGTAAAAGTTTCTGTCTGAAAATGACTGCTAAATTTACACAAAAAAATCTAAACTCCTAATAAAAAATAATAATTATTTTTTGCTGGTATTTTCTTGTCGATTTTGTTGATAAGTAGTTCCGTTATTGGAATAAATGCCCAAAAGAGGAATATATTCCCATAATGGGAATTTATTTGAGTGTAATTAAACAATTGGTGAATGGTAATTACTTATTGTTTGAAAGTTGTCTGAAATATCCATTTGCCTGAATTGCTTGTAAATAGAAAAGTCTGGAGATAAGGTAATAGTGCTTTTTGGATATTTGGGGTATGAGGTTTCTTTTTCTGTGTTGTGGTACTATTGTTGAATTATTATTTGTGTCAATTTTTTGAAACCAAAATAATGCTGTTAAGAAATATTCCATATTATTTAATAGCTGTCATAGCTACCTTATTGATTTCAATTGATGTTTACAGCCAGTTTGAAATCCAAAATTCTGGAACGAAAAAGGATTTACATTCAGTATGCTTTGTAAATGAGTATGTTGGTTTTGTTGCTGGTGAAGATGGAGTAATTTTGAAGACTGAAAATGGGGGACAGGACTGGAGCCTGATAGTGACTGACATTGAGTTTGACTTAAAAACTGTTTGTTTTATTAATCAGGATATCGGTTTTATTGCAGGTGATGAGAATGTTTTTTACAAGACAATTGACGGAGGTGTAATCTGGAAAAAAATTGAACTACCTGTTTATTCTGATTTTAGTGATATTCAGTTTGTTAATGATAGTATAGGTTATGTTGTCGGGCATTCACAGAGAGGAGGTATTGTGCTTAAAACTTCAGATGCTGGTGAATCCTGGACATATAAAATAGTAAAACCGGAGTGCAAATATAATTATGCCTGTGATGAGTTTTATTTCCTCAGCCTTTCATTTATTGACGAGAATTGTGGGATAATCGGAGGATTTTCATATAACAGGGCGACCGGCAAGCATCCATATGTTTGTAAAACCATAGATGGGGGTAAAACATTTGTTGATATCTCTCCATATGATATTTCAGATGATGACTGGTTTAAAAATCTTGAGATTAATACTGTTAACTATGTCACTAAGCATGATGCTTATCTCATAAAGAGCTCCTACGATAATGCTGGGTTTGTTTTTGCAAGCGACTACAGTGTACGATCGTTTGACCTGATTAATAACAACAGGACATCATCAGGGCGCGGACTTTTCTATTCATCTTTTTTTCTTGACAGGTATATTGGTTATTTTACTGCTATTATTGACGGCCGGCCAAAAATATTAAAAACTATTGATATGGGAGAGACTTTTATGTTTCTCGAGCCTCCTGTTGATAAAACACTCTACGATGTCTGTTTTGCAAATACTGTAAATGGATATTTTGTTGGGAAGGATGGAACAATCATTCATCTTTCTGACTATAATAATGTAATTGCTGATGATGAATATGCGCTTGATGCTGCTGATCCTCCTTTTGCACTCGTTGAGCCAATAAGGAATTATAGAAAAACAGAAATATTTGTCTATAATATTAATGTGTCCAGGAGGGATAAGATAGAGGTTTCGCTTTTTGATCAATATGGAAACCCAATTGATATTATCAGGTCGCGAACCAGAGTCTCTGATCATGAATTTCGACTTATGGTAAAAACAGATGAGTTAGATATTGGTACATATTATTATACTATTAAATTAGAAAATAAGCCGGTTGTAAACGGAAAACTGAGTGTTGGTAGTATGGCCCAGGTTTTCTATTAAGGCTAACTAAATATTATATACATTGTTATTTCAGTAGCTGAATAATTTGCCTCATATGAAAAATCGCAACCAGTCTTCTATCGTCATTGCGAAGCATCGGAGTGTAGGCCTTGTGAGATGGAATGCTGTGACAATCTGCTTGTTACTATTGTCCTTTATACCCAAGCAATACCTTAAAATCATCACCATTAGGATATTGGAATACGCTTAAATCGAATTCGGGAACTACAGCCAGAATATGATCGAATATATCAGCCTGAAGGTTTTCATATTCATCCCATTCCTGAATTCTACTAAAGACATATACTTCCATAGGTATTCCTGTTTCCCCCGGAGTGAGGTGACGGATCAGGAAGGTCATTTGATCGTGTATTTGAGGATGATGGTGAAGATACTCCCTTAGATAAGCCCTGAAAATTCCAAGATTTGTTTGTCTCCTGCCATTGACCATCACCGAGTTATCGATATTGTTTTTCTTGTTGTATTCTTCGAGTACATTTTCAGTTGTTACAACATATTTTTTCAATACCTGGATATTTTTATATTTTTCAATCATCTCAGGAGTGTAGAATTTTACACTTTTCATATCAATGTTGATAGAGCGTTTAATTCTTCTACCTCCAGATTCCTCCATTCCACGCCAGTTCTTAAAAGAATCTGTAATTAATGAATAGGTGGGAATCGTTGAAATGGTTTTATCCCAGTTTTGTACTTTTACGGTAGTTAATGCTATGTCGATAACAGTTCCGTCCGCGTTGTATTTTGGCATAGATATCCAGTCACCCGGCAATAACATATTGTTTGCCGAAAGTTGAATTCCACCTACAAAACCAAGTATTGGGTCTTTAAATACTAAAAGAAGAATCGCACTAAAGGCTCCGAGGCCTCCGATAATTCCTGCAGGGTTTTTTAATCCAAAAAGGGTCGTAAGTATTAGAATAGTACCTATTGTAAAAATAATGATTTTAAATATCTGAATATACCCTTTAATTGGTTTTGTTTTGGCAATTTTAAAACTCTGATAAATAATTGCAAAAGCATTTAACGTTGCATTGACCGACATTAGAATGACAAGAATCATTAAAGCAGAAAGCAATGACCGGATGCCCGAAACATAAAGAGGATAGTCGTCTAATACTACAGGTGTGAAAATGTATAATATGTATAGTGGGACAAAGTAAGCAAGGGTGTTGAATACCATTTGGTCAATTAAGACATCATCCCAGTTTGATTTTGATTTAAGAGTTAATTTGTGGATTACTTTTATTAAAACCTTTTTAGTTAGATAGTATGTTATGCCACTGACAATAATTAGCAGAATGTAGAATGTAACGTCTGTTATAATAATTGCAGTTTCACTGCTCATACCTGTGTTGGTAAACCAATCGATTATGGTTGTTTTAAATTGACTAAACATTTTCTTTGAAAATTTGAATTCTCAAAGATAGTACACTTTTTGGAATGATAGAAAATGTTTTGATAAAGGATGTGCCTCAAGTTGAATATATCAAAAGCGAAAAGTGTCTTTTGCTCTATGTCACAGATATTTCAATCTGTTGCTTAGCTTATTCCTCAGCTAAAGAAATTCTAATGAGCCCGATTCTACTTAGCCTGGATTTTCTTTATAGCATCAAGGAATCTTTTCTTTATTTTTCCGATTTTATCGCTATCAATATGTTCATCATATATTCTGACAATATCAATAAGAGAACCACCCTTGTATAATGTTCCAAGTGCAGCATCAAATTTATTATTATCTGTGTTTTGCTTTATGTCTATCGTTATCCTTTCAAATTCACTCCATCTGATGTGTTGAGGTATTTCAAAATAACACATATTTGGTTCTCTTGTGTCAAGGTAATAGCCTTTGCCCGAATCATTCAATAAAAAGAATTTCTTTATTTTTATCAAACCCTCGTAGGGTGGTACCTTTTTGTGTTTAACAAATTCAATACCCTGCTTTTTGTATTCTTCTAATAATTGTGGCAACATTTTGTAATCGCCTAATTGTTTGATTCTGATACAAGGTTTGCCAATATTAAATACGGTAACTTTACCCGGAGCAGCTCGGAAATTATCCTTAAATTGTTTTCTCACAGTGTTTGTAGCTCTGAATATTTTTTCCTCGCTGTAGTTTCGTTTTGTTATAATAAAAATACTTTCAGGATTCATTGATTTTGTATCAGGAACAGTTTTATGGTAGTAACCCGGGAAAGGGTGGAGATTTTCCAAAACAAGGTATTTGTCTGAAAATTCATCTTCAAGACTTGCTAAAGTCTCTTTTTTCGATATTGTCCCGATAGTTTCAATATAAATTCTTTCTTTCATTTTGCACAATTTTTAGATACCCGTGTATAAAGCTTGATTAGGGATAAAGAGGTAAATAAACACATATACTCATATTAACATAATTTTGTAATAAAATGTTCAATGAATCAAACCTGCTAAGTCTTCTCAGATGTTAATTATCAGGTTCAAACATAGGGTCCCAGGGTGGAAGTAATATAGCCTCCTGTTCAAATAGTTTCATTATCTCATCATCAAGATATTTTTTGTTAATAACAAGCCTGAACATATATTCATCAAACCATTTGTCAGTCATAATCAGGTTGCCTTCAAACCCTGAATCCTTGCCCCAACTGTTTTCGAGTAACCATTTAACAGGTTTTCCGTCTTTATCAAGGTCAACAGCCATAAGAGCCATACCATGAGTTGAGCCGCTTGAAAAGGTTTCAATTCTCTCTTTCTTATCCATATCAAAATCAACTCTAAAAAGGTCGTTGTAATTATAATTGTTGACGTTAAGAGTGCCATTGTCCTTATCAAGCTGTTTCCCAACATCGCACGAAAAATACATACCTTCCCCATCCATTATTGACTTTTTTGCAAACTCTTTAATCTTATCTGTTTTGAGATTAAGATACTTCCAGTTATGGCCTTCATAAACATGACGATCATAATCAATTTCGTAAAGTTTGCCAAATTCTCTTGTTGGGTCGTTCATAAACATAACGTAATCATCCAGATTTATTCCAACAAAATCTTTGAAAAACGATTGAGGGGTATAACTTTTAAGTTCAGAAACATTATCATCTTTGTCTTTATATCTCCATTCAAATTCAGTAGGTGGTTCGCCGAGAGTTATTGCAAGAATTTTGTAAACTTCTGCCAGCTTTTTTTCTTTCATTTTTCTTATTGCGATAACTCCAATTCCGTCAGCATACATTTTTCTCATTTCCAGTGCATCCTTTTTTAGTTTTGTCCTGATAAGCCTTGACATTCTGGAGGTATTCTCGCTATTATATGATTCAGGAAATACATCCGATGGAACGAGGCCATATTTATTTATAATGTCAATTACTCCTGTCCATTGCCCGCCGTCCCCAATGGGATTTTTGAAAAACCATTCCACCTTTTTGTCATCTAAAGGTTTACCTGCTGTTGTAATAATCCCTTCATAAAAGAGGTTTGCCTTTTCGAGTTGGTCGTAAAAGAAATTGTAATTGTGCGAGAAGCTGAATTCATCAAGGCTGTATTTGTTTATAACTTGTGCCCGGATAACATTCATTCCGGTAAATAGCCAGCATCTTCCTGTTGATTTTTGATTTGTTATTCCGTTGGTTTTGACTCTGTACGAGAAATACGTGTCACCTTCTCCCAGATTTTCCCTGCTCAGGGCTAGCTTCTGAATATCGTTGGATGAAACGGCATTCATAATGGCTTGTGAGCCGGAATCTTTTTTAAAATCTGAACGCATACTGTTCAAAAGGTCAGGATTTATCCCCCCGTTATCCTGTGCTGTACTTACTGTCCAGACAAAAAGGATTGCCATACCAAAAGTAAAAATAATTGTTTTTTTCATTTTTATCAATTTTGAATAGAGTGCAAATATATTTAAAAAAGTAAACTGATGTTGAGAAGGAAGATAAAATGCGCAAATTTTATGCGTTTTAGTATAACTTTGCCAAAAATTTATTTACTATGAAATTTAAAGTAGGCGACAGAGTTAAATTCCTGAATGAAAGCGGCGGAGGAATAGTTAGCAAAATAATTAGTCCGGGATTAGTTAATGTTGCAATAGAAGATGGATTTGAAATTCCGACAATGACAAGCGAACTATTAAAAATTGATCTTGATGCTACAATTGAATCGGCAAAGAGTCTGTTTCAAGAGGATTTTCAGGTTGAAGTACCAACAGAACCAGTGCAGAGTTTTGAAAGTGATGAAAGAAATATTCCATTGTTGAATGATCGGGCCAAAGGTGTTCTGAATGAGGGAGTTTATCTTGCATTTGTGCCTCACGACCAAAAATGGCTTATTACAGGAATGATAGATGTGTATCTTATTAATCACACATCATTTGATATTCTGTACAGCGTTTTTATTGAGAAGGGCAAGGGAGGCTTTACGGGTCAGGATTACGGCTCGGTTAACCCTGAAGCTATGGTTGTTCTGGATAGTATTGACCGTGAGGAATTGGAAAAGTGGTCGAAAGGAGTGGTGCAGGTTTTATTTCATAAGGATAAAGATGAAAAGGTACTTTCTCCGGGAAATTCAAATTTTAAGGTTAAGCCCACAAGATTTTATAATGAAAACGGTTATAAGGATTCTTCCATTATTGGAGGTAAAGCAATAATCGTTTCTCTTATGCCCTTATCAGCACAGAACTCACTCTTTAAAAGTGAATTTGTTAATATGGATGATGATGCCGGCCTTGTTGTTAATGAAGCGAAAGAGGTTGAACCTGAGCATATTATTGACAAACACAAAACAAGTCCGCACGAAGCTGTTGTTGACCTACATATTAATGAGCTTGTTGAGGATTCCTCTGATCTTGACAATGCTGCAATGTTAAATATCCAAATGGATTATTTCATTCGTTGTCTGGAAAGTGCAATGGCAAACAAACTTACTAAAGTAGCCTTCATTCACGGGGTAGGAGCCGGAGTTTTAAAATCTGCAATAAAAGAGAGACTGGCAGAATATGAAAATGTTGAATATCGTGATGCTTCAATGCAGAAGTTCGGTTATGGAGCCACTGATGTGATTATTAGAAGTGTGAGATAATAGAGAATTATACCATAGTATCTTTATCTTTATTTTTTGGAATATTGTCCTCTTCTGTTAATTGGGAGTCAGTATTTGAATCACCCCTCTTTTCCTTTTCAATCATATGCAAATCGAACTGGGGGAATGGTATCTGTATGTCGTTTTCAGCAAAGATGTTATATATTCCTATTGAAATGTCACTTTTTGTTCCGACACCACTTTCAAACGGTACCCAGTATAGTAACCTGAAATTAAGAGAGCTATCGCCAAATTCATCAAACAACGCTCTTGGTTCAGGGTCTTTAATAATATCCTCATTGCGTATTGCCACTTCTTTAAGGAGCTTTAATACGATATTAGGGTCAGCACCATATGCTACTCCAACTTTTATCTCAACCCTTCGCTTATTGTCTGATAGAGTCCAGTTTATTAATTGATTGGAAATGAGATTTCCATTAGGTACAACAACTTCAGCACCATCATAAGTTACCACATTACTTGCTCTGACTCCAATACTCTTTACTTTTCCAATAAGATTCTCCACTTCAATAGTATCACCTGCCTGTATTGGCCTCTCATAAATCAATATTAACCCTGATATAAAATTACTGACAATATTTTGCAATCCGAAACCTATACCTACACCAAGAGCACCCGCAATCAGGCTGAATTTGCCAAGTTCAATACCTGCAGCAGATAGTGCAAAGATAATTCCCAGCGTAATGACAAAATATCTTATTGTGACCGATATTGCTGCCGATACACCACGTGAAAGTTTGGTTCTGCTTAATAACTCTCCTTCAACTATGGTTTTGAAAAATACTGAAAATCCATAAATCATGAGCAGAATAAAAATAAATGTTAATAATTGCCCGATTGAGATAGTAATTGTCCCTATTGTCCTCTTTTGATCGTTGAACTCTATCAGCCAATCCATTATCGGCCTTGCTACATCAAATGAAACTGCTATAGAGAATATCCAATAGCCGATAATAAGAATATTGATGATCTGCATAGATTTCTTTTCGATAATGTCCCAATATTTTTCCATACCTGGGAAATTATAAGACTTCACGACTTCAAGTAGTGCTCTGACAATTGCTTTTGTTATT
>JAUVIX010000109.1 GCA_030592565.1 Chlorobiota bacterium | reverse complement strand
CAAACTATGCAAGGCCATACGCAAATATTGGTGTTTTGTATGGCAATGAGGGTGATATGGTTAAAGCTGAATTCTACTTTAAGCAATCTATCAAAAAAGATACACTTTTTGCACTTGGATATTTAAACCTTGGACTTGTTTATTTCTCCACTGATGAATTCGAAAAAGCAAAAGATTGTTTTGAAATAGTGATTGATCTCAAACCGAAAGATATTGATTCTTATTATTACTTGTCTGCAATATATTCTGTCGAAAATAATCAGCAACAAGCCATTGAGAGTCTGGAAAAATCTTTTAAAGCAGGATTAGATGATCTTCAAAGAATTGAGACAGAACATAGTTTTGATAATATTAGACATTCAAAACAATTTAAAAAGCTCATAAAGCAATACCTCAAATAGAAACAGAAATATGAAAAAAGAGACTGTTACTACATATCCAGAAATATTTATAAGTTATTCGCGTGAGGATTCCAAGTCTGTCCATTCAGTCATAAACTGGCTTCAAAATAGCGGGATTTCTTCCTCAACATTTTTTTTCGACCAGAACAATATTGATGGTGCAGGAGTTTTCCCAGCAGTAATAGCAAATGCAATTAAAAAATGTAAGGTGCTGATATTTTTTGCTTCTAAAACTTCAGCAGAATCATTATGGGTTAAAAATGAGGTTCATTATGCTCTAAAATATAAAAAAGCAGTACTTCCAGTATTTCTTGAAGATGTTGAGCTCGAGGGTGAACTGGATATTTCATTATCAAGAATACAACAGATTAATTTCTACGATAATGATAAAGAAAAAAAATATAACGCAATATTTAGCAGTCTTACAGCTCTTGGAGTAAGCATTGAAGAAAGCCAAAACAAGGAAAGTTTAATGCGGCCTGCAAAAACCTCAGGGTTATTTAATTATCCAAAAAAATATGTAATCTATTCATTATCCATTTTTATACTTGCAATTATTATTACAGCTTATTTTGTTTTTTGGCAGGATTTATTTAATAATGATAAAAAACCTGCAAACAACGTAGTGAATAATAATTTTCCATCACAAAACAATGAACAGTTGAGTCCGGAAAGAAATGATGAAAAATCAAAAAGCGTAGTAACGGCTGACATAAACAAAGACTCTTTAGCACTGTATTATACTTTTCATATTAAAAAGCATAATAAACTTGATGAGATTTTTAATGGCAGTACCATTCATACCGGTGATAAAATGCAAATCAGGGTAAAAGTTTCTAAGGATAGTTATATGTATATTCTTAACCAGGATGCTGGAAATAATATTTATGTTTTGTTTCCAATTGATAAAGCATCAAATTTTTTACCTGGCAACAAAGAGGTTATTATTCCTGATGAAAATAAGTATGTGGAGGCAGATAGCCAAGTTGGAGTTGAAAAGCTTTACATCATTGCCTCAATTAAACCAATGGAATTTATCAATGATATGGTTCTAAAGTACCAATCCAGCCCGGTTAATAAAAGAGGAACATTAAATATTAATGAAAAAATTAAAAACAGAGGATTTTCAAAAATTGTTGAGGGTAAAGGTATTGCAATAAAAAATCTGTCAAAAAACTCTTCAGATTTTGATTTAGACAGATATTTAAAAGGTAAAGAAAATCTGTTTAAAGAGATATCCTTTTTGCATAAATAATAAATTCCTGATAAAACTTCCAAAAATAATTATGTTACTATGGCAGAACCTCAAGTTTTACAAACTTCATTAATGTAAACCATTCTTGATTTTCCCGTAAAATTATTTCATCCGTCTTATACATAAGCTCTTCAAATTCACTTGCATCATCAGCCATTTCAAATCTTTTTTGAAGATTATCCAATATGTTAGCTAAATTATGACTAATGCTTTCAATACGCACAGATTCATTATAAGTTCTTATTCCAACAATCATAGCTCCAATCGCAGGAAGAATAATTGCTAACCCTTCCAGAATTTTTTTGATAGTGGTATAAGTTGTCTCATCTTTAAAAGCAAAGTGCATTATATTGAACAAATGATCCATTATGTGAATAAATGCAGCAAATAATGCAATTGAAAATATTGCCCATCCAAGATTCATCCAGAATGTATTTTCTTTTTTTAGTTTGTTTGATTTTATAAGGTGATGATATTTTTGATCACCCACCCAGTGCCTACCTATAAAAAGTTTATAATCGGAGAGCAATTGAGGATGAGGTCCAGACAGATTTGGTAATCTGTTCCATATTTCATCAAAAACTTTTATCATCCAATCATTTTGTTTATGTGCATGACCCATATACTGTGGGACAACAATCCGGGGTATTTCCATATTTGATGAAATGAAAAACCATGCAGTACGCAAACGTTCAGCCAAAAACCGGTTTTCAAGCCATTTCCTGTCCGCATGAACATCCTTGATGTATATATAGACAATGAAGATGGCCAACAAACAAAAAAATTCAATAATGAATGAATAAAACATAAATGGCCTATATAAAATACCACCAATCACAGATACTACAGCTATCAATGAGCCAAAAATAATTAAGCTCCCGGCTGGCTTGTATCGTTTCTTGTTTTGTTTTGAATTGTCTGATGCCAATATATAAAAGGGAATAATTTGCTCCTTTATAAGGGCTTTAGCTTCGGCTGGAATGCTTTCCCCCTCAGGATTGTTAAACAGTTGGTTATATTTTTTCTTAATTTTAATATTTTGTTTTCCCTCAACTTCTTTAGTTGTATTAAACTGCTCAATATATTGAATGGCCTCTGCATATAATACATTACCCTGAATTATACTTAATTCCTTTAAAATATTTGTAGAAATAATAATTATTGGGCGATTAACTTTGATAGCATAATCAATAATATCTTTTGTCCCACCTTTCCCTTTAACATCGTTGCCATCCCATATGGCAATTAAAACATCACTGTGATCTACAATATATTCACCGGCAGCTTTATAAGCTTTGTGCCTTGTTTCGTTGATTACTTTATCTAAGGTGTCTTTATTTGTTTTTTGGATTATTTCAGGGTATAATTCCAAATCATATTTCCTAAGATAAATTGCTTTTCTAGCTCTTGATAATAGCTCTTCAAATTGATTATCTTCAGGATTGAAAAATGTTTTCTTATATTCATTTTTATTAAGTGGCAGGATTGCTTCAATTGTTGAGGATTCATTGAAATCAAGAACTTCTTTGGCAACAAGTCTGTCTGCACCCTCTGCAAGTGCAGTATATATTGAAAAAGCAATTGGAGTATTTGTAGCACTTTTTATTTTTTCAAGTGACTCTCTGTTGAATAGTGTGTAAATTTCTGTTTCAAGAATCCTCTTGACTTTTTCCTTTAACTGAATTTCATCATTTAATTTCCTATGCCCAGTGACTCCAAGCCGGATACGATATGGTATTTTTTTCATTTAAAATATTTATAATTATCTTTTCAGTTTGATTTTCAAAAATAAATAAATTATCAAAGCATACAGATATTTAGTTTCACAGTGTAGTAATTTATTTTTGATATACCTGGAGAAAATTACAATTTATATTGATTATTTCAAAATAATACTTTTATTTCGCGCTTGGAAAAATTGCTAAATTATGAATATTATTATAGCCGGTGACGGGGAGGTTGGATTTCATCTTGCCAAGATGTTACAGGACGAGAATCACGACATTACAATTGTTGATCCGCATGAAGATCTTCTGAAAATGCTTGAATCGAATACGGATATTCTTACAATAATAGGTGATTCATCCAATCCTAAGGTACTACAGGATGCCCATGTTAACAAAGCCGATTTGTTAATTTCGGTTTTGCATGAGCAGGAAACGAATTTACTAACTGCAGCTGTAGGAAAAAAATTGGGGGCCAAGCGTACTATTGCCCGCGTTAGCAATCCTGCTTATCTGTATAAATCAAAAAAGGACCTGTTCCAGAGCCTTGGGATCGATGAAATTGTAAGTCCAGAAATTATTGCTGCCGATGATATCATTGATTTACTGAAAATGGCTGCCGCCACTGAAACTTTTAATTTCTCCCACGGACTGCTATCTCTCTTCATGCTCAAACTTGAAGAGAATGCTTATGTTATAGGTAAAACATTAACTGAAATAGCTATTGAGAATCCCGACCTTAAATTCAGAGCAATTGCCATTTACCGTAACTCCAAAGCTTTCATTCCCACCGGCGATGATGTTTTTATGGCTAATGACCTTGCTTACGTAATTACCAAACCTGAAGGCATCCCACAACTATTGAAGCTTGGAGCAAAACAGCAAATTGAATTCAAAGATATTATGATTGTCGGAGGAGGAAGAATTGGAAGAAGAACTGCGCAAAAGCTGGAAAAAAATCACAACATAAAACTTATTGAAAATAATAAAGCCCGCTGCGAATTACTGGCTGAGGATTTGGACAAAACACTGATAATAAACGGTGATGCCAGAGACATTGAGTTGTTGGAATCTGAGGATATTGAAAATATTGATGCTTTTATAGCGGTTACCAACAATACTGAAACCAACATAATGACCTGCCTTCATGCCCGTAAACTGGGGGCAAAAAAAACCATTGCCCTCGTTGAGATTATTGATTACATCGACATAGCACAAAGTGTGGGAATTGATACTATCATAAATAAAAAACTAATTTCGGCAAGCTACATTTCCCGCTTTACCCACAGTGCCGAGATAAGTATGCTTAAATGCCTGAGCGGGATTGATGCGGAAGTTATTGAACTAAAAGCACAATTAAAATCACCTGTTACAAAAAAAACCATAAAAGAACTTAATATCCCGGAAGGTAGTTTTATTGGAGGTATTGTGCGCAACAAACAGGGGTTCATTGCCACAGGTGATTTTCAGATAAAGGAAAATGATAAAGTTGTTGTTTTTGCCTTTCCCAGGGCTATTTCGAAAGTTGAAAAATTATTCAAAACCAAAAACTGGTTCTAAGCCATATGAGTTCGCTCCCGAAAATAAACTGGAAAATAATTATTCATATCCTTGGCTTTTTGCTGATAATCGAAGGCTTGTTTATGTTTACGGGAATCCCATTTTCGATCTATTTCTGTGGGAATAAATGCTTTAGCCTTATGAACAGTGGAATTATTACTTTCATAGCAGGCATAATTACCTGGTATCTGACAAGAGATGCTAAAAAAAAAATAGGTAAAAGAGAAGCCTATCTGATTGTTTCCCTGGCATGGATTGTAATATCTGTTTTTGGAATGGTACCTTATCTGTTAAGTGGAGCTATACCAAATGTTTCTGATGCTTTTTTTGAGACAATATCAGGTTTTACAACTACAGGTGCCTCCATTCTGACGGATATCGAATCTCTGCCCAAAGGGATATTATACTGGAGGTCGATGACACACTGGATTGGAGGTATGGGAATAATTGTCCTCTCTGTTGCCATATTGCCTCTACTCGGGATTGGTGGAATGCAGTTGTTTGTTGCTGAGATGCCGGGAATTACACCAGACAAGTTACATCCGCGTATTACTGCTACTGCAAAGAGATTATGGCTGATTTATGTTTCATTTACATTCATAGAAACCATTTTACTGATGATTGGCAAGATGAGTTTTTTTGATTCTCTTACTCACTCCTTTGCAACTATGGCAACCGGTGGTTTCTCAACTCACAATGATTCTGTTGCAAGTTTCTCTCCTTACACACAATATGTTATCATCGTTTTTATGATTCTGGCAGGAACAAACTTTACATTGCATTATTTTGCAATTCACGGCAAGTTTAAAACAGTTTGGCAAAATGAAGAATACAGATCTTATATTCTTTATACTTTTGGGTTTGCAATAGTAATAACACTGCTTCTTCTTTATGAGGGAAATGGTAATATTGAAAAGGTTTTTCGCGATTCGTTATTTCAGGTTGTGTCCATTGTAACGACTACTGGATTCATCTCAGCCGATTACCTTTTATGGCCGGCCCACATCTGGATTTTTATTTTTGTATTGATGTTCATTGGAGGTAGTGCAGGTTCAACAGCAGGCGGAATTAAGATAGCAAGGCATATATTGCTGCTTAAAAGTAGTGCTCTGGAGTTTAAAAGGATGATACACCCACAGGCGGTTATTCCTGTTAGATTTAATGGAAAGACAGTATCGGAAAAAATAATTCATCTTGTGCTGGCTTTTTTAATATTTTATATGCTTACTTTCTTTTTCGGTACCTTCATAATGACATGGATAGGTCTTGATTTCTCATCTGCTGTAGGTGCTACCATTGCCTCACTGGGGAATATAGGCCCGGGAATTGGAGATGTGGGGCCTGCTGAAAATTATTCTGAAATACCGACTACAGGAAAATGGGTACTAACCTTTTTAATGTTGCTTGGCAGGCTTGAACTTTTTACAGTACTGGTTATTTTCTCTCCGGCTTTTTGGAGGAAATAGATAGTATTTGAGTATTACATTTATTGCTGTTTTTGTTGCTCAATGAGAAATATTACATAAATCTGATATTTTTAAAGGATTTCAAAAACCATATTCCATCTGATTTCCACCTAAATCTGTACCGCTAACTTGAAAAAGCCTACCGTAATTAAACTCATTGTAATTTATAATTATTTTAAATAGAGATTGTAACAGGTTGATATTCACCCCCCCCCCTAATATCAAATATGATGTATTTTTTAGTCACAAATTTTTTTTTTACACAAAAAATGTAAATCGTAACATTTTGTTTATATATATTTGCATTTCAAACCACTTTCAGGTGATTTTGGCAGGGAGCCTCCTGCACCCCTTTTTCAGGAGGCAATGTATGAAAAAAAAGAACACAGGCATAGGTCTGTAAATTCGTTCTTTGAATTTGTATTGCCATTACGTCATTGCGACGCATCCTCGGGCAGGCTTAAGCTTAGGTATGCGGTAGCAATCTGCCAAAAAGGAAACGTCATCGCCTTCCATAAATACGGGATGTGGCGATTTGTTAATTGTTTGGGCAGTCTTTCATAGCAAACAGATTGCCCGCCTGAACGGCAAGGGCAGGCTTCGCTTCGCTCGCAATGATGGACATAAAATAATTAATTTATTAATCTTCAAATTCATAATTATGAGAAAAGCAATTTTTAGTATTTTTATCGTTGTAGCAATAATAATTGCTGCATTAACAATTAATTCCTGTACTAAGCAGGAGAGTAACGAACAGGCTTTGAACAGTCAGATAAACGAGCAACCTCAGATGACTGCAGAAGATGTTGAAGTATATAACAAAATTATGAACTTTAAGAAGAAAGTGGATTACATAAAGAAGAATCCTGATTTTAAGAGTGGAGAGACAATGAGTGTGGACAGTGCAAAGTGGTATATGGATGCAGCTGTTAATTTTACTTATTCATTTATTTTCGATTCATTTTCAGAGTTTTATACAGATTCGGTGTTTATTGAAGTCTTTTTTACCGAAGGTGAGATTGGAATGAATGATTTGAGCGTGGCTTATTTCGAGTTGTACGATAAACTTCATGAGGTTTACGAAACAATGCCGGGTGAAAATAAAGATTTGTTTTCATCGACTATTAAAGTTATAGAATCAAAAGCAAACACAGTAACATTTATGAGTACTGCTACATTCGGTGAAAGAGGCTCCTCACCAGAGGAACAACCCTTTGTTGAGGGCGATAATTGGATGTGGGGAGAATGTGGAGGTACTTGTTCAAATCCACCGGGTGATGAGTGTGAAGATGCCGCTACAAAAATTGCTGATGCAACTCTCTTATACCGTGATTTATATATACAGGATGTTGGAGATGACTGGCACGCATATTATACAGGACCTATTGAGTCCGTTACAGTTTATTCTTTTAATGACTTGTTTGATAACCCTGATGATCCTGGCACTCCTAATAATTACGAGCCTTATGATAATATAAGAGACAGACTTATGATGTATCAGTTAAAACAATATAATCAAGCAAACTATACCGAATGTATTTTTTGGGAAGAAATGAACTTCTATTATTTCGGAACTAATGAAGTAATTTACAATATTATTTATGATCATCCCGAAATATGGCCCGAAGTGCAGGGAAAATGGTTTTGTGAACTTATAATGACAGGAGAAGCAAATTATGGTACACAGGGGGAAACTATTGAGTTATATCATATTGCGAAAATTATATACAAGACAAGACACATTATTGCCGAAGATAACTTTCCAATACATATGTAAAAAAATAAGTAATGAAAATGAAATATGTTTTAGCGTTTTTCACAGCCGTGATTGTAAATTTTACAGGCTTTTCGCAAGATGTCCTTGAAACGGTTTTTGATACTGAATATGGCATTAAATGTGACAGGATTTTGGAGGATAATAACGGTAATTACATTTTATGTTGTTCAGAAGGATATGAAGATACTAACTATAATGAACACATCTGGGGAAGGATTATCAAATTAACTCAAAATTTCGATATTACGTCAAAATTGGTTGTAGAAGAGGATACGGATTTGTATTTTACCGATATGGTAATTACCGATGCAAATAAATATTTAGCAATTGGAGGTTATGGATATGATACAGGGAATTTTTATAAATGCAGAAACGTTATAGTAAGTTGTTTTGATGAGAATTTGGAAACAATGAATCAGACCATATTACCACTACCTGAAGGATATCGTAATCCAAGGATTAATATTTGTAAAGGACCTAATGATAAAATTTATGCTGCGGGGTATGTTTATTTTTTAGGATATAATCACTTTTTTTTATTGAAGATGGATTCAGACGGAAATATATTACAGACAAACTTTCCTCAATATCCGGATTCCGCATATACAAACCGGGTCTTTGGCATTTTGGATTATAACTATAGCACAAATACTTTCGTTGCTTTCGGTGCTCAATTTGAATACACCTCTGCCATACAAGCAATTGAAATTGATACAAATTTGAATTTTACTATAACAGGTTTTGATGATTTGGCGAATGATTATTTTCTATCACCATACGGGATAGCTAAGTGGTTAAATGACAGTATATACCTGTTTTTGTCAGCGGATATTCCAAATAATGTTTCGACAAATAAACGTGATTTGTTTATTACCAAGATGAATAAATATTATGAATTTGTAGATAACCCGATATGGTTTGGCAGAAAGGATACGGCCGATATCCCAGGTTATTACAGT
Organism: Chlorobiota bacterium; assembly: GCA_030592565.1. Taxonomy (GTDB): domain Bacteria; phylum Bacteroidota; class Bacteroidia; order Bacteroidales; family JAADJA01; genus JAADJA01. The sequence goes on along the minus strand of JAUVIX010000109.1, from coordinate 1,231 downwards.
ATGGATTTTTTTGAGCAAGATAAAGTCTTTGTTGCATCACATACTCATACAAGTTTGACAGTACAAATTGAAAATAAATATTTAATTGGGCTTATTGATTCAGAACTTAATATAAAAGGTAAAAAATGGATTGGCTCAGAGAATGTGAACTACTTTTTTTGGACTTTATGTGCGACCAGTGACGGGGGATGTATATTCGTAAGTGAAACATACGATTATTTAAATAATCCATCATATGATAAGGACCTACATATTTTGAAACTTTATCCTGAAGATATCATTACATCCGCTGCCGAAACACCGTTAACGATTGATTCGGATTACAATATATTTCCGAATCCGGGGAAAGACGAATTATATATACAGACTGCAAATAAAGGTGTAATAATTCAACTTTTCAACGAACAGGGAATAGAGGTATTATCAGAACAAATTGATGATAACTATACTTCGTGTATTAATACATCTAATTTATCATCTGGAGTATATTTTTACAAGTTTACTGATAAACGTGGATTTTCAGAAAGTGGAAAATGGATAAAAAAATAACATATTAATTTTAAAAAATAGCAGAATGAAAAATACAATATTTATATTGCTTTTGTTGTCGGGATTTTCACTGCAACTTAGTGCCCAAAAAGGTTATGAAGAAAAATGTACAAATTGCAAAGATAATAAAATTGACTATGAGAAATATGCAAGTGCCTTGGGAACCGGAAATCTTTCACTTGGCTATGCATCATTTGTATCTGGAATTGATAATGAAGCTAATGGGAATTATTCACACGCATTTGGTGAAGGAAATAAAACTGCCGGCTCAAGGTCATTTGCAGCAGGATACTATGCGTATGCTTTTGGAGGTACTGCATTTGCTTTAGGACAATATGTACAAACTTCCTCCACAGGTGCTTTTGTAATAGGTAAAGGATATAATGATGTGCAAGATGAGTTTCTTGCAAATAGTATTGCTAATTCATTGATGATAGGCTTCAAAAGCACAAAACCAACATTCTTTGTGAGCACATCGCAAGGAGGCATTGACAAAACCGGCCGTATAGGCATAGGCAACATAACCTCACCCGAAGCCAAACTTCACATCAAAGCAGATGACGATGAAGATGCTTCCATTATGCTGCAACCAACTGGATCAAGCTATTATGCAAAAATTATATTCGGAGATGATAACCATACAATTTCCGGCAGAACGGGTAAACCGCTAATGTTTAATACT
>JAUVIX010000310.1 GCA_030592565.1 Chlorobiota bacterium | reverse complement strand
GGTATCTTTAGTATATTTCAGATCAGGTGATATGTAGTAGAGTCTGAAAATGTCGATATCACGGTAATTTGTTGATATTGCTCCCTGGGTGTAAAGCACAAGCTTCTCGGAGTTATAATAAATCTGATTAACAGTGTAGGCATTGGAAACATTCGGTGGATTTCCCATCTGAAAATATGTAGTCCCGTTTATGTTAAGTGCACTATTAAGTAAATATGAAGTATAGTAAGGATTTTCATCAAGCTCATTGACAGTCAGTATATCAGGTTTGATATAATTAACAATGGAATGCAGATATTCATTCTTATTATCAATATTATTATTGGAAGAATTGCAGCCACCGAAATTATTTCCATACATAAGCAGATTGTAATGCATAAATGTTAAAGTATCCTGTGCAGAAATACTGAAATTCAGGAGAAGCAATATCAGTACGGTGAAAATTTTTGAAATCATTTAATAACTTGTTAAGAATATGGCGGCAAAGTTACCTATTTATTTATAATTTTGACGCCTGTTCGGAAAGGAAAGTTAAACCTGTGGGTTTATGCAGGGATATGTGTGAGGAAAAATCCTGCAGGTTTATTGGTTGAGATTTTGAATTATTGACAAGCCCGGACACTTGTCGCAGTAATTTTAATGGGGATAGAGACACATGGCCGTGCGTCTGTACAGGTAGTGAATAAAAAACAAATATAAGATTGTGAGCGAGTTTGACGAACAAGATAAGGAATTAACGCAAGATAGCGAGGAGCAGGCATCCGTTGAGGATGGGCATAAAGTTGTCCATCTTTCGGGAATGTATGAGAACTGGTTTCTTGATTATGCCTCCTATGTTATTCTCGAACGGGCTGTACCTGACGTAGCTGACGGGTTGAAACCTGTACAGCGGCGTATCCTGCATGCTATGAAAGAGTTAGATGATGGCAGGTATAACAAGGTTGCAAACATCATCGGAAACACGATGAAGTATCATCCACATGGTGATGCTTCTATCGGTGATGCCCTTGTTCAGTTAGGACAGAAAGATATGCTTATTGATACCCAGGGTAACTGGGGAAACATCTTTACAGGCGACAGGTCTGCTGCTCCGCGATACATTGAAGCTCGTCTTTCAAAGTTTGCACTCGAAGTTGCTTTTAATCCGAAAACTACAAACTGGAAACTTTCTTACGACGGAAGGAATAGGGAGCCTGTTGCTTTACCTGTTAAATTTCCTCTGTTGCTTGCTCAGGGTGTCGAAGGGATTGCCGTAGGTCTTGCCTCTAAAATACTGCCACATAATTTTAATGAACTTATTGATGCATCCATAAACATATTGCGGGAAAAGGATTTTGAAATTTATCCTGACTTCCCAACCGGAGGAATGGCGGATGTTTCAAAATATAATGATGGTCTGCGGGGCGGTAAGGTCAGGGTAAGAGCAAAGATCAGCCAGGAGGATAAAAAGACACTGATTATCTCTGATATTCCGTTTGGTTCAACCACAATAAGCCTGATAGACTCTATTGTGTCAGCAAATGAGAAGGGAAAAATAAAAATTAAAAAGATTGATGATAATACGGCCGAAAAAGTTGAAGTTGTTATCAAGCTTGCTCCCGGAGTCTCCCCTGATCAAACAATAGATGCCTTGTACGCTTTCACGAACTGTGAAATATCGTTGTCTCCCAACTCCTGCATCATCGATAGCGGCAAACCGTTGTTCATTGGTGTTAAAAGGATTCTTAAAATTAATACAGATGATACTGTCAGGCTTCTAAAGACAGAATTGGAGATAAGAAAAGCCGAATTACTTGAGCAGTGGCATTTCTCTTCACTTGAAAAAATATTTATCGAAGAACGTATTTATCGTGATATTGAAGAGTGCGAAACCTGGGAAGAGGTAATAGATGCTATTGATAAAGGGCTTGAACCTTTTAAAGACAGGTTTAATCGTGAAATAACACGTGATGATATTATCAGGCTGACCGAGATTAAGATTAAGCGCATCTCAAAATATAACTCATTCAAAGCTGACGAATTAATAAAAGGGATTGAGGATGAGATTAACAAAGTAAATGCTCACCTGAACAATCTTATCAACTATGTGGTAGATTATTTCAGGCGCATTAAGAAAAAATATGGCAAAGGCAGGGAGCGGAAAACTGAACTTCGCAGTTTCGATACCATTGAAGCCACTCGCGTTGCTGCTGCATCACAAAAATTGTATATTAACAGGGAAGAGGGATTTGCAGGTACTTCTCTGAAGAAAAATGAATTTGTATGCGATTGTTCTGATATTGATGATATTATTGCTTTTAGACAGGATGGTACTTTTACGGTGACAAAAGTTGCCCCCAAAGTCTTTATAGGAAAGGATGTTATACACTTTGCTATATTCAATAGAAATGATGAGCGGACCATATACAATATGATTTACCGTGATGGCAGAAGAGGTCCGGTGCGTGTAAAAAGGTTTGCGGTTACTGGGATAACACGGGATAGGGAGTATATTTTGACGAAGGGAACAGAAGGTAGCAGGGTTTTATATTTTACTGCAAATCCAAATGGTGAGGCAGAGATAGTTAAAATCAATTTGAAACCGAAGCCAAAACTGAAAAAACTCTCTTTTGAATTTGATTTCAGCGAACTTGCTATTAAAGGTAAAGTCTCGCAGGGTAATATTCTGACAAAGCACAGCGTCAGGAATATTGTTAAGCGTGAAGAAGGGATATCTACTCTTGCCGCGCGCAAAATCTGGTATGATGATACCGTGAAGCGTCTCAATATTGATGAACGAGGGAAATATCTCGGTGAGTTTAAAGGTGACGACAGAATATTGACGATCCAGAAATCGGGGAATTATAAAATTATGACCTACGACCTTTCAAATCATTTTGAAGAGGATATGATCCTCATTAAAAAATTGAATATAAAAAAGGTTGTTTCAGCAGTCTATTTTGACTCTTTGTCCGAGAAGTTTTACCTGAAACGTTTTCAGATTAATTCTTCAAATAATCTGAATAAAAGAATTGATTTTATAGGAGATGAATCTGGTAATTATTTGGTTAGTGTGAGCCTCGATTATCTTCCACGGCTTAAATTGCTTTTCGATTCAAAAGCTAATGGTAAAGATATTCAGGCTGAGATTGTTAATACAGCAGAGTTTGTCAGTATAAAGAGCTACAAGGCAAAAGGTAAGAGGATATCGAATTATGTTGTTAAAAAATTTGAATTTATCGAACCGCTACCATACGAGGAGAGCGATGCCGAAGATGTAGATTCTGTTCAGGAAGCAGAGGAATTACCGGAGGAGAGAATTTATGTGGAAAAAGCAGAAGAAGTCCCGGTTAAAAAGGAAGAAAAGCCTAACAATGAAAAGAAGGCTGTTGAAGAAACCGATACCACAGCTTTTTTACTTGATGAGGATGACTTTGAAATTACAAATCCCGATCAGATTGAGATAGTTACGGATAAACCTCCGCTAAAGAGTAAAAAAACTAAAAAATCTTCAAAGCCGGATAAAGATAAAGATGATGACAATGATTTACAAATGGAGCTGTTTTAATAAACCAGAAAGCAAATAATAAGTAGTGTTTTAGTTGTTAAAGACAAGGCATGCCTTGTCTCAAGTAAAAAATGAACTTGTGATTAAAGTATTAAATTATGAGCGATAAAAATGTATTAACTGTTACTGATGATGTAAAATGGATTGGTGTTCTTGATTACGATATTGTAACATTCGATGTTGTAATGGAGACGAAATATGGGTCAACCTATAATTCATATTTTATCGATGCCGATAAAAAGACAATAGTTGAAGCGACCAAAGAGAGATTTTGGGATGTCTATCTCGAAAAGATTAAAGCACTTGTTGACCCAGCCGAAATAGAGTATATTATTGCAAACCATACAGAGCCTGACCATTCGGGCAATCTGCGTCGCCTGCTCGATATTGCACCCAAAGCTAAAGTTGTAGGCTCAAGAAATGCAATCAGGTATTTGAATGACATAATAGGCCCTGGATTTCCGCATATCATTGTTAAGGATGGCGATACACTTGATCTTGGTAATAAAACAATCAGGTTTATTGGTGCTCCAAACCTTCACTGGCCAGATACAATGTACTCTTATCTTGAGGAAGATAAGGTGCTTTTTACTTGTGACTCTTTCGGATGTCATTTTGCTGATGAAAAAATGTTTGATGATGAGGTGGGATATTTCGATTATTCTTTCCGCTATTATTTTGATGTGATTATTAAGCCATTCAGTAAATTTATGCTTAAGGCCATTGAGAAAATGGAATCATTTGACATTGATATTATTGCTCCCGGTCATGGCCCTATTCTGAGAAGTAACTGGAAAAAATATGTTGATCTTACTAAACAGTGGTCGGAGGAATT
>JAUVIX010000227.1 GCA_030592565.1 Chlorobiota bacterium | reverse complement strand
ATCATTCTTGTTTGTCTCTTTTTCAACTATCGAAGCAAGAATACTAACCTGCTCAGGAGTCAGCTCAAGTTTTTCTGCTTGTGCCCTTCTTTTCTCATTCCAAAAATTGTTGTACTCGGTGTACATCCTGTCCATAAAATCTTCGGAAGTAATATTCCAGTAAACTTCGTAAGAGTTTGGGATGAACAGAGTAAGAACATTCTCCGGTGTGAATCCGAAGATACTAATATAAATCGAATCATTAAGCAGTTGTAGTATTTCAGTAGTATCCGGTTCTATCTGGCTTGCCATTCTTCCTGCAAAATCTTTTTTGATTCTTATATTATTAAATGTAAGCATAACAGGAGTTTGCTCACCGGAGCGTAGCAGGTTGATAAGTTCGTCGTTACTCATTCCCGATTGTATTTTGTACCTCCCGGAATGAATATTATTTGAAAGATTTTTCTTTTTGGCAAGCCACTCAAAACTAATTCTGTTAATGACAATTCCCTGCTCATATAGGATTGCCTTCAAATCTTCATAAGTTGAATTCCTCGGAATATAAATGAACGTTGCCATATCGTCCTTAACCCAGGTATTTGGCTTAAGTATGGTTTTGTATAATTGATAACCGGCAATTCCACCGGCAATTATAAGTACGAGGATTATATACAGAATAATCCTTGAGCCTTTTGATTTTTTCTTTCTAAAACCAGAGTTGTATTTTGAGTGATAGTATTCCATTTATTCTTTTATTTAATGCTAAATCAGCAGGTATATAGCTGTCAAGTATATTCATTTATAGTTCGACCGTTATTCTACTATTATCATTTTTTTTGAATCTGTTGTTTGACCATTAATTATTAATAAATAGAAATAGAGCCCATTTTTCAATCCATTTGCATCAAATTCAATGTAATGAATCCCTTCTGTTTTTGTTTCTTCATTTATTGTACTAATTAATTGACCAAAATAATTGTAAACAGTTAATTGTACGTTTGATTCGCCATTAAGGTTATACCAAATTTGTGTACTTCCTTTAAACGGGTTGGGAACGTTTTGCAATAATTCTCCTTCATTTAATTTGCTTAAATTCTCTTTCATTGTTTTACTCAAATTGTCTTGTGGTAATAATGAAATCAAAAAATCCCTTTTAACAATATGTTGTTCCGTTGAAATTGGCATATGTTCAATCATATTACCTGAATATGAAGATTTATAACCGCTTTGTTCCATTAACAAATATGTATTGCCAAGGTCTATTATGGCATACAATGAATCTGCAAAGGATTCTGGATTCTGGATTTCATATTCGAACCAGTCAATAGCAGTCTGCCAATTTTCAAGTTTAATGTTACATTTATTTGCAAAGAAATCAGCAAGTTTTTCCAAAACGGGATTGCTTAAAATAATACTGTTTGACAGAAGATACTGCTTTAATGAATTGTAATCATTGGCTTCATATTCCTCAACTGAAAACAACTGCTTAATACTTGCTTTTGCAAATTTACTTTCAGGATATTGTTCAATTACTTGTTGATATTCATTCTTGGCTTCTGAATAATTTCCCTGTTTAAAATCATTTTCAGCAGAATAAAATAATGTTTCGGCTATGCCGGAATCATCTTCGTCATCTTCAAGTTTAAACTTTGGTAAATAAGTATAATCTTCATAGGGATAAAAATCATTTTGAGGATTAAAATTTTCTTCTGATCCCCAGTAATTATATCTCACATCTCTTTCTTTAGAAAGTTTAGTTTCGCAGTACACAAGTTCATAACCATCTGTTTCATTGTCCTCATCTATTACAGCGTTCCACTTAAATTCTTCAGGAAAACTACCATCATCAGCAAATATTTCATACATACCGTTGTCTCTGAACCGCTGTGTTTCGCTTACAAAATGTGCATCTTTATTACCGAATAGGCTAATATAGGAATAGTCGTATAATGATATACCATCTCCATTATTATTATTAATATTATTAACAATAAAACTAGCATACGAATTATAAATAAGTACACCATCTTTATTATTATTGTTTATTTCATTGTTTGAAATATCGGCTGTTAAAGAACCTCCAGAATTAAATACCCTTATTCCACTCAAACAATGGCTTATTGAACAATTATCAACTTCATAAGAATAATAGCTGTCTATATAAACAGCATCTGTTAATGAATGATTAAAAGTACTATTTTTAATATTGATATAACTTGTACTACCGCCATATAATGCTTTGAAATTTGAAAAATAAAAATCGGAGTTTTTCAAATCGACATTTGCTTTTTCAATATCAATGAAGCCGTACGAAAAATCTAAACTATCCAGATTCAAATACTTTAGAAAGCCAGCAATTCCACATTTTACGAATGTTGCATCCTCAATTAACACATTTGCATCCTCATTCATAAAATTTATTCCTTTCCAGTAATTTCCTGAAAGACTTAAAAACCGGTTATTATGACCAAATTCAATATCACCGTAAACATCTATTGAATTTGGATTGCCTAATCCATAAACAGAAACATCATTTTGAAAGATCAGGTTATGATTAGAAGGGATTGTGAACCTGACAGCCACCGCTTCATCATCAATGGTAACATAATCATTAATAAAATAAAGGTTTGTATTTGATTTTAATAATAAAGTTGCATTTTGGGAAAGAGTAAGAGGACCTCCTATTGCAAAATTTCCCTGCACGGATTGATTAGACATTATTTCGCCGGAGAGGCCGTAAAGTGAAAGCAAATCTTCTTGAAAATCAATGACTTTTTCCTTATCAGGATGCTCTTCAAAATCGGGAGCTACTTCGTGGGGACCATAAAATCCATAAGGTGACCAGCTATCCAATGAGTCGGCATAAAGAAATGCCTCTCCCATCTGTATTATTCCATCTCCGTTAATATCAGGATCATAATCGCCGGGATGATTTAGGCTGTCAGGAAAAAAACTCTCCAAAGGGAAAGTTCCTGTTGGGAAATTAAGATATACATTCCACGGTTCATCAAAATCGGGATAATAACCTCTTACTGCAGCTGTCCAGTAAAACACAAATTCACCAAATTTAACTGTTGTAAGTGTTGGAGTAACCGAATCTTCAAGTGTAACCCAAACTTCAGGCATAGAGGGTTCAAATTCACAGGCGGTATGAATTTCGCGATTCTCGCATTGAACCTGGTAATTTTCATAATCTGTAATATCATCAATAAAACCACCGGAGTAACATGGTTCCATTACAAATATCATTTGTGCACAATTAATGTATTGTAACCAATTTGCAAATGTTGTATCATATAATTTATTATTCCATCCAGTGCCAACAATACTTAAATAAGAGCTATTATTTGTTGATGAATAAACACCACCATGTCCATTTATAAATACAAATAACTGGTCTTCCGGGTTTAACTCCGGTATTGTTGGGTCATATAAAGGGCCGGCAATCCCGCCAAGATTCAAAAATGTCCTTTTCAGGGTGTCGAGGCGGGAGCAATAGTCGATATCATCAGATTGTATTTCGTCTCCATCAAGGTCTTGACCATTTTGAGTACCAGTTTCCTCATTAACATAATGGACAAAAATATTTTCTTTTTTGTAGCCGTAAACTTGTGTTAACGTACAATAAATATTGGATATATCATTCCAGAACTCTTTGGTATCGTTTGCACCTGTAATTAATACTGCAAATAAATTTGGATTAGGTTCTGCACTATTCTGGATTTTCCCTGTTGCAGTGCCTTCAAGAGGGCTGATGTTGATGTATGGCTTAAAATCTAATTGGTGGATCAGTTCAAAATCTGTTTCCAACTCAAAGGGGTAAATGGATTGCGGAATTATTTCATACTCCCCGCTTGCAGCACTTACGGCAATATAGCGGCAGGGGTGGTGCCAGTTTGCCAGGGGAAGGTCATCCACAAAAAATACCCAGCTTTCAGTAAAACCAAATGTAATGCTGTCATAATGTTCGAGCAATAATATTTCGGAAGAAGAATAAGTGTTATTTGAAACAAAAACATTTACAAGCCCCGTATCGGCTACAATTACATAGTTAATAACCGTATCAATGGCTTGTTGTTTTGAAAACTGTGAATACGTTAGTGATAAAAAGACAAACATCAAAGTCGAAATAAAAAGAATTCTTGTTTTCATAGTGAAAAGTTTTAATTGATTATTATTTTAATAGACTGTGAATTAGTTTTGTTCATGAACAATTTAATATAATATATACCTCTGGTCAATCCGTTTATCTTTAATGGAAAGGTGTGAGTCCCTTTTGGGAAGGATGTATGATCTATCAGGTTTTTAACAATTCTGCCCGAATTATTTAATAAAACCATTGTTACTTCGGAGGGTTTTTCTAAAAAAAACTCAATAGTAGCATTTGAATGCACCGGATTTGGATAGCATAGCAAGTTTTGAATTTGATTTTTTGTTTTTGGAATTTCAATACCTGTTATTGGGTTTTCAACAAAGTTACCGTTTCCATCATTGAACAAAATGGTAAGGTTTGCAGGTAAAGGGGCGCCATAGCCACGAATGACGATAATGTCGTTATAGCCGTTTCCGTCAAGGTCGTCGGAATGAATGCGGCGGGTTGATTCACCGTAATAATCAATAGGTACAAAAACCGGATCAGCTAACGTGAAGTCCCCTGTGTTATATAAAATATATATTCCGGCCTGACTATTCAACAAACATAGAATATCGGGCAAATTGTCATTGTTTAGTTGTGATGTTGCAAAATTATAACATCCTGATGATAGTTCAATAACTTCATGCTGAATAAAACTTGTATTTCCTGTATTCTCATAAAAAGTGATCCAGGTAATAGCATAAAGATTATCAAATCCTATTATGTCGTTCTTCTGATCTCCATTTACATCTTCAACTATCACCCGAAGACTTCCGTTATCAATGGTTTGGTTTGTAAAGCCGGTACCTGTACTATAAAAAATTTCCGTTGCACTACCACATAATACCACATCTGTTAAACTGTCCTCATTAATAAAGCCTGCAGCCATGTCGTTGTGGGGGACATCATAATAATATACAGGTTCTGCAAAATTACCCTGTCCCTCATTATATAAAATACCCCAGCATTGGCATCCGTAAGATGAAATAATAATATCTGTAAGGCCATCCCCGTTAGAATCGCCATAGGTTTTATTACTGAATCCAAATTCATTGCTTAAGAACAAATCATTATGTCCTATAACACCTGAAGAATCCAGATTTAAAATACGAATATAACTACTTGTTTTTGATTTATCAGTTTCACTATAATTCGTAATAATTTCAGGATAGATATTTCCGTAAAAATCATTTGCGAAAATATCTGTTTGAGAACCCAGATAAGTAATTGATGTGTCAAAAACATCAAAGTATCCCTGCCCATCGTTTTTTAACAGTGTTATCGAAGGGTTTGTATAACCAACTCCTGTCAAATGACCTATTATTAAATCCTGGTCATTGTCGAGATCAATATCTTCGGTGAAAATTGATTTTGCCCAAGAAGGAATAATATAATCGCTTTTACTATCGCCGGTGGTAAAGGCCAGTAATGCTATACAGAAGAATATTAGCAAGAGTTTTTTCATTATTTCTGTGTCATAAATTTATTGTTATCGGCTTGCAATGCAATATATAAATATTTCATAATCTTTTCTTGTTTTTAGTTAATAATAATTAGCCATTATTAAAAATGTTCTTGCCATCTTTTTCTTTTTAAACCAACTTTTTTTCTTTGTCAAAGTTTGCAGCATTTTACACCTTATTGATTCGCTGTAACAAATATTCATTTTCCCATGTATCTTTCGCCTGTATCCACTCTTTTTTTAGTCCGACAATTTCAAATCTGTGCTTCTTAAATAACTCCAGGCTTGCAAGATTGCTTTCCAATATATTGCAATAGACCTGATGAAGATGAAGCACTTCAAAACAATAGTCTATTAAAAGACCGAGTGCATCAGAAGCCCATCCCTTTTTTCTCTCACTTTTCTTTATCAGGATTCCAATTCCCGCTCTTTTATTATTTGGATCGAAGTCGAAAAGGTCGATTGTGCCGACAGTTTTATTGCCACTGTCTGAAATTTTATCTATCATTAACCGTAACTGCTTCGTTGAATAAATATCCAGATGAGAGTTCATTATGTACTGCTCAAGAACAAATCTTGAAAACGGAGCAACGGTATTACTGATGTGCCATTGATTCTTATCATTTTCCCATTCGTAAAGCAGGTTGATATCTCCTGGCTCAATTGCTCTTAATTCAACTTTTTCACCTTTCATAATTTAAATGTATTGATTTATGACCTTTTTAATTAAACTAACTTTTTCAGCCAAAAGTTCTTCAGTTCTCGCCTCGACAAGCAACCGAAGATAAGGCTCTGTATTAGACGGCCTGATATTAAACCACCAATCTGAAAATTCAACTCTGTAACCATCAAAATCAAAAAAAGCATCAGGTTTCTTTTTTTCTGTCACAGCTTTT
>JAUVIX010000206.1 GCA_030592565.1 Chlorobiota bacterium | reverse complement strand
TTATTGATTTTGGCGACCTTGCCTGGTCTCCTCTCATCAATGAACTGGCAGTAGCAATAACTTATGCCTGTTTTGACAAGGAGAACCCATTAGAATGGGCATCCGTCATTCTAAAATCATATCACGAAATACTACCTGTTAAAGAAAAAGAGATAAATATTCTATACTACCTGATTGCCGCCAGACTTTCCGTTAGTGTATGTAACTCAGCTCATTCAAAGAAAGAAAATCCTGATAATGAATATATTTCCGTAAGTGAAAAACCGGCCTGGAAAATGTTATATCGTTGGTTAAAGATAAACCATATAGCAGCAGAGAATAGTTTCCGCTCGGCTGTTGGATTTCCAGTTAATGAGCCTGAGCCTGTCGAAAGAATTATAGATAGAAGAGATAAAGTTATCAGCCCCATACTCTCCCTGTCATATTCTAATCCTATATATATGGTCAGGTCAGCTTTTCAATATATGTACGATGCTTATGGCAACACATATCTGGATGCATACAACAATATTCCCCATGTAGGGCATTCTCACCCAAAAGTGGTTGCTGCCGGACAAAGACAAATGGCAAAGCTCAATACCAACACAAGATATCTTTACGATTTATTACCCGAATATGCAGAAAGATTATTATCAAAGTTCCCTGACTCGCTTAACAAGGTCTATTTTGTAAATTCGGGAAGTGCTGCAAGCGATCTGGCTATCAGATTAGCGCTGGCTCATACCAGACATAAAAAAATCATGGTTATGGAACATGGCTACCATGGGCATACTTTGATGGCAACTGATATTAGCGACTATAAATTCAATAATAAAAAGGGTCTCGGACAAAAGGATTACATTTTAAAAACTACAATTCCTGATACATACAGAGGAAAATACACCAATGACAATGGCAGTGCCGGAAAAATGTATGCACGCGAAGCAATTGAGCAAATTCAAAATTCCGAACACTCTGTTGCGGCCTTCATTAGTGAGCCTGTTGTTGGCTGCGCAGGACAAGTCCCACTGGCAAAAGGCTATTTAAAAGAATTATATCCTGCTATAAGAAAGCATGGTGGCGTTTGCATCAGCGATGAAGTTCAAACTGGATTTGGCCGCTTAGGAGATTATTTCTGGGGATATGAAGCACAAGAGGTTGTGCCGGACATTGTCATTGTTGGAAAACCAATGGGAAACGGGCATCCGATAGGTGCGGTTATTACAACAACGAAAATTGCTGAATCGTTTAGCAAAGGAGTTGAGTTTTTCAGTTCATTTGGCGGAAATCCGGTTTCGTGTGCAATCGGATTATCAGTCTTAGAGGTAATTGAAGAAGAAAAATTGCAGGAAAACGCAAAAGCTGTTGGAGACTATTACAAGTCACTTTTTGTTCAACTTCAATCAGAGTTTCCCTGCATCGGAGATGTTAGAGGTTCCGGCTTATTTCTTGGAGCAGAGATTATTAAGGACAACAATATGGAGCCCGATACTGAACTTGCAGCTCATATAAAAAATGAACTCAGAAATCATAATATACTTATTAGTACTGACGGCCCCTATGATAATGTTCTAAAAACCAAACCACCATTAATCTTCACCAAAGAAGATGCACAACAAGTTACAGAAGTTATTCGGAAAGTTTTAAAGGCCAAGTAAAAGGTTCAGGGTAAGAAGTCCGCATAGGCTATAATTTAAGGTTAGGTGAACCCAACTTTAAACTTTCAAACCTCAAACCCAATCTCTGAAAGTGGACAAATGGAGGACAACGTATAATTACTATAAATTTCTTGCATTTTTATAAAATATTTTTATTATACTTGCAAGCGAAAAGAAAAATAATTTATTTTTGAGCAAAACAATAACTACATATGCACAACCAAACAAACACTCTGAAACGCCTGTGGCCGTAGAGAGAGAGAGAGAGAGAGAGAGAGAGAGCTTGCGACTAAGCGCAGGAGCGATAGAGCGACAAAACCGGATACTGCATATAACTATTCAACCATTCTATCCGAATTAAACAGCACAACAGATAAAACACAATACTGTTTTTATAAATGTTACATCTTTTTTACAGGCAAGAACAAGTTCATTTGATATGCGCCTGCCCATGCGGAAAACTGTTTCGATTTTTCCTTTACAGGATAAACTCTACGGTTTTTTGTAATACAGGGATTGTATTGGGTGGGTCGGAAATGGTAAATTGTATTGTTAATTATTAAAAAATGGTTTTGATATGAAAAAAATAATTATTTTTATTGGTTTAGGAGTGGCACTGCTTGTGTTTAGTTGTAATAAAGAAAATGACATAAAGATAAATGGAAAAACATCTGTGCAACATAATGTTTCTAAGGAAGACCCTGTGGCTTTAGAGTATTTATACAAATATGTTGAATATGATCCATTTGGAGATACATTATATGTAATCCCTCTTTTTTGTGCGTGGCCTCCTGTTAATTGTCTTCCAGAGGTTATTATTACTCCGGATGCAAAACAGTGTTCCATTGAAGTAATAAATGCATATAATGATTTTATTCAAAAATTTGAAAATGGTGAAATTAGTTTATTCTTTAGCAAAGGGGATTATTTAACTCTGTTTCCAAAACTTAAAGATATGCAAGATGTTGTGGAAGGCTTATGTAGTGGTGAAATAATATTGCATCACGACATAAGTAAGCAGAATGGATTTGATTATTATATCGGATTGCCTGATGGTGTATATTATTTATCAAGTTGGAGTGGGAAAGAAAAATGTGTTTTTCAAATTGATAATCAATTAAACTAAATCATTGATAAGTCATAGCTGCTTAATGTTAGCTATGACTTTTATCAAAGTTTCAAAATAATTAGGATGGAAATTGTTCCTCGATTGTACTGAATATTGGGAAACAATAGTAATATATCCGTAAAAAAACTACAATATGAATATGAAAAATATAGCTCTATTTATTTTTTTTGCGTTTATGATGTTTGCTTGTACGGATAATAAGCAAGAATCAACGAAAGTAAAAATAATTAGAATAAATGAATTTGAAGTTAATATTGATAGCAAATTTATTGTCCCATTGAATGTCCGAATGACAGATAATAATTCTAATTCTTCATATCAAGTGTTTTTTCAAAGAATTAAAACAAAGGAGATTGTAACATTTAATCTTACAAAAAGTTATTTAAAACTTATTACAAATACAAAATACGATATAAACAATTTTTATTGTAATTTGTTTTTTTATTCATCAGATTCAATATTCTCTTTTAACAATGGTGGCAACCAAGTAGTTTTACAAAATCCATTCGGTAATATTTTAAAAACATACCAGATTAATAATGAGTATCTGCCTTTAACAACTCCTAAAATTAGATTAAACGGTTGCATTGGCCGCCTTTTACTTGGGAATTCAAGTCGAGATATTAATTTTGGAAAAATGGATGAAAGGAAATTATTTTATCATAGCATTAAGCCTTTACTTATACTAGATTATACCGATTCGATTCCTGTTTGTATGGCGATTGCTGATTTTCCTGAGAAATATCTTGTGTCAGGAGATAACTATTTTGATCCTAATCCTTCAGCATGTTTTGGTAATGACGGTCTAATTTGTGTTTCATTCGGAGCTGACGATTATTTATATTTATACAATGATTCAACTTTGATATTAAAAAAGAAAGTGAATAGTAAGTTTATTGATAAGTTTAATCCTTATCCCGACTCAAAAATATTTGACATGCTTTACCTTAAGAACTATGAAATTGAAGAACCAAAATATATTACTATCATTTTCGACCCTTGGGAGAACTTATATTATAGAGTTGTAAAGCATAGAATTGAAAAAGGGAAAAAAATGAAAAATACATGGTCTGTAATTGTTATGGATAAAAAATTAGATGTTCTATATGAGATGTTATTTGATTATCAATACGATCCAAAAATATTTGTTCCGACACCATTTGGAATATTAATGTTGGATAAAAGACGTTCAAGTTATAATAATTCGATTTTTGAGATATTTAAGTTTAAAAGAGATGAATAAGTTATATTTTGGTTTTATTATTTTCATTTTATCTTTAACCTCTTGCAATAGCAGGTATCAAAAAGAAACAAATGCATTTCAAAGCTATTTACATGAAACATTTAATGAAAATATCCCATCTGACGACAGTCATAAATACATATTAATCGCTCAATTTAACTGTGCCGGCTGTGTTCAAAGAATACTTATCGACATTTCTAATAATTTAAAAAATAGAAAAAACGATTCAATCACACTGATAACATATAATATGGATAAAGTTCCATATAATCTTATGAAAAAAATAAAAGTCCTTGTAGACGAAGATGCAAAATATGAAAATATTTTTTCAATTGCAAATATTGCAATAGTAAAAACAAATAGAGGTCAAATAAAGGATGTAAAAATTATTAATCTGGATGATATTGAATAATGGAAAAAATAGCAATCTATTAATCAAACAATCTCTTCAAAAGCAGCTCGGCGCATTTCATAAATTCTTTTTGTGCTTATGCCTGCGCTAAGAGAGAGTAATATTAAAAGAGTTCCTGTAAAAAATGAACCTGAATGCGACTCTGTAGTTTCTCCACTGCCCGATGAAGGGTTAGCAGGTTGATTTGCAAATGAAACCATTGAACCTGAAAATAAAAATACAGTAAAGATTAATGTAAATATTACTTTCTTCATAAATCAACTATTTAAAATAATTAGACAACTCATTTTGAATTGCTTGGTATTACTAATAATCATACCAAAAAGAAAAGCAGAGTTAAAGCTGTGATTAATAAAGAATTAGGAATTAATAAGTATCAAATTATCCGATTTTGGTATCCGCTTTCAGTATTTATTTATGATAACGGATAGCTATTCCAGAACTTTAAGTTTTGCAAATTTCAGAAGCAATTGCTTTTGTCCCACAGTTTGAAAGAAGATAGCAGCCTTTTTGCTTGCTCCTGTTCCTTCTACACTCAAAACTTTACCATTGCCAAAACGCTGATGTTCAACCTGAACTCCGGGTTGTATTTTTTGAACCATCTGATAATCACTATCTGTAAAGCCTCCGGAAGGCTCGGAATACTGTGCCTGGTTCATCTTTTTCAGCTTTTTGTTGCCATATTGCGGTGGCGGGCTGAAAGCAGGCTTTTTGTCAATCTGTTTTTTCCTGACTGTCGGTTGCGGAGCCATTCTACGCGGAAGTTCAATATATTTATCATCAATCTCCTCAATAAACCGGCTTGGTTCACAAAAATTAAGTTCACCCCAGCGATATCTGCTTTCTGCAAAAGAGATTGTAAGCTTTTTCTCAGCCCTGGTTATTGCCACATAAAAAAGCCTTCGCTCCTCTTCAAGGTCTGATCTGGAGCCCAGTGATTGCGGCGACGGAAACAAGTTTTCTTCAAGCCCGACTATGTAAATATAAGGAAACTCAAGCCCCTTGGCAGCATGGATGGTCATAAGGGTTACTTTATCATTATCCTCATCCTGGGTATCTGCATCTGTAATCAGTGCCACATCCTGCATAAACTGATCAAGTGTCCTGATTGAATTCTTTTCCTGCTCACTGTCCGCATCACTAATTTGCTGACCAGGGACTAACTCAGTACCTTTTTCAGTAAAATCTTTGATTGCATTGAGCAGCTCTTCAATATTTCCATAGCGGTTTATTCCTTCCGGCGTTTTATCCTCAAAAAGGTCTTTTAAAATCCCTGATGATTTTGCAATATGACTCGCAAGGTCAAAAGCACTCATTGTCTTAACCTGAACCGAAAAGCTTTTAATCATCGTTACAAATGCATCAATTCTTGAAAAAGTACCTGCATTAATATTCAGATTGTATTGCTGAAGATTCTCAATCATATCCCATTTCGTAACACCGGCCTGATCGGCTGCAACGATTATCTTTTCCATTGTTGTCTTCCCGATTCCTCTTGCAGGAAAGTTAATCACACGGTTCAGAGCCTCTTCATCCTTGTTATTAACAGCAAGCCTGAAATAGGAAAGCAGATCCTTAATCTCTTTTCTATTGTAAAAGGATAGTCCACCATAAATTCTGTATGGAATATTTAATTTTCTGAAAGATTCTTCAAGCGAACGTGACTGAGCATTGGTACGGTACAAAACGGCAAAAGCACTGTTTCTCTCCTGATTATTCATCTTTGTTTCAAAGATTGAATTGGCTACCATTGATCCTTCTTCATTATCAGTTGAGGCTTTCATTAATTGAATAAGGTTTCCCTCTTCATTATCAGTCCATACATTTTTAAATAACTGCTCCTTATTGTTGACAATAATACTGTTAGAAGCATTAACTATGGTTTTTGTTGACCGATAATTCTGTTCCAGTCTGAATTCTCTTGCATCAGAATAATCACGCTTAAAATTAAGAATATTTTGAATATTAGCTCCGCGAAAAGCATAAATACTTTGGGCATCATCACCCACGACGCAGATATTTTCATTATTGGCAGCAAGCTGCTTTAATATCATATACTGAGCCTGATTTGTATCCTGGTACTCATCAACAAGAATATATTTAAACTTGTGCTGATATTTCACCAATACATCAGGGAAATCTCTGAACAGTATGTATGTATAAAGCAAAAGATCATCAAAATCCATTGCCGCTGCTTTGAAACATCTGTTTTTATATGTCTGATAGATTTTGCCAAGCATTGGTTTGCCTGCCATCTTATCACGCGTCTCCAATTCAAAATCAGCATTATACTCTTCGGCAGTTAGCAGGTTAGTCTTGGCAGAAGATATGCGGTTCATTACAAAATTTTGAGAATATATCTTGTCATCAAGATCCATATCCTTAACAATGGATTTAATAACCCTTTTTGAGTCAGTAGTATCATAAATTGAAAAATTGGAGGGATAGCC
>JAUVIX010000344.1 GCA_030592565.1 Chlorobiota bacterium | reverse complement strand
GGCAATTGAGCGGGGAGATGGGCCACTAATCGAAACAATAGCGGCAACTATAGATATGAAGACGTTTCCTGAGTTTACAGTCAGGCCCATGGCAGATCAAGGAATTGCAGAAGAGTATGAATTTGGTAAAAAAGTATCGTACCATTGCCCCAAATTCAAAAAGATACCGTATTCCCCTTCTAAATGGGCTAAGCTGGCAGGTTACGATGATGCCGCAGATTATTTATCTAAAAAAGGATTGTAAAACACCATAATCAATTTTAACCATAAAGGCAGCCGTGCAAACTGACTGCCTTTTTTAATTTTATTCTTATGAAAAAGCTAGTTCTGCTAAGTTTAGCTCTTGTTCTGTTTGTAAATTATTCAACAGGACAGAAGGTAAGATGGCCGTATGCACTAAATGGAAATGAATTTGGTGCCGGAGTTCCTTTCGAATTAGGAAAGGGCGAAAGCTTTCTATACCCCGCAGATTATAATGCTGAAAGAGACAAAGAGAACAATCAATATTTCCATTACCAGTTTATGCCTTTTAATGCGCAACAGCTTATGATTATGGAGGTTAAGATCCCAGGAGCAATTCTCGAAGTTGTGCTTGGTTATTCTGAGAATAGTAAGAAAGCGATTACAAAAGAAGTAATATATACCGGTGATCCCCATAAAATGGAAACCGACTTTTATATTAGAAATATCAATTTTCAGCAAATTAATAACATTACAGATGTATGGATTTACTTCGATTTTGATCACACAAAAGGAATGAACAGGATTGCGGGTATTGCTTTAACTGATTTTAAAGACCCTTATTCACCAAAGATCAACTTGCCTGAAGATGAACTTTTTGTTGGCGAGCTTATGGACATGAATGATGATGTGATGCATTTCTATTATCGTCACAATTTCAGCCCGGCAAATCCGAAAATTTCAAAAGACAATAAATACATCTATTTCAGTACGATGATCAAAGATATTGAAAAACAGATATATGATTATAAAACAACGCTTGAAGAGGGAGTGGAGAAAATATTCAAATGTACAATTGGCACCGATGGAAAAATAAGTATGGCAGAGTTAAGTAATTACAACCTCAAAGACAAAGTTTCTACTTATTCTTCTCTAACATCCATTTCACAAGACGATAATGTAATGTATATCAATACAATGGATCTTGACCGTAAATTGCACATATACAGGGTGTCGATGACTACAGACAAAGATGGGTATGCCAAATATCACCGTGAAAAAATAAAATTTGATAAATTTAAAAGCAAATCGGAATATCTTAACGAAATTATGAGTGAGGATGAAGATTACATTATCGTTGCTTTGTGGAAGGATGATAAACGCCGTGAAAAATTCGAGCGGGATTTATATGTAGCAAGAAAAACAGGGAAAAACCAATATGGCGAATTTATCAGGATGGGGGATGATATTAACACTTTAGGCGCAGAAGTGCCCTGTTTTCTGGCTTCCGATAACAAAACACTTTACTTTGCCAGTGATGGTCATATAGGTTATGGGGCGAAAGATATTTTTGTTACCACACGACTAGACGATACGTGGCAAAATTGGAGCCAGCCTGTTAACCTGGGTCCTATGATAAATTCAGGAGGAACAGAGAACTATTTTATCATTGACTTAAAAGGTGAATATGCTTATGTAGTAAAATGGGATACTGATGAAGAAGGGTTTTCCGATTTGTTCCGCATTAAAATAAATTCACTTTATCCTGGAGAGAAAGTTGAGTAAGCCATCAAGTCCGAACCTTTGTTTGTTATAATAAGGAAAGTCTTCAAAAATGCAGCTTATGATAATCAAATGTTTGATTATTTCGAAAGCTATTGATTTTTGCTGCTAGTACTATGAATATCTTCAAATTGTGTTTATTAAGAAAGGCAATGGCCTCGGGTTTTTCATTAATAGCCTCTGCAAACACTACAAGAAAGTCAAATTCATATTTTCTCAGCCATGCGTATGCATCTGGCTTATTATCGATAGCATCATCAAACACAGCATATTGTGGAAACTTGTTTTTTAGTAACCAGTCAATGGCCTCATCGCTTCCTTTTATTCCACTACTGAGAGCCGCCAGTTCAGGATAACCATTTTCAAGTAGCCAGGTATGAAACTCTTCGCTGTTATCACCAAAAGTTTCTCCAAAGGCGAGCAGTATTTTAGGAGGGTAGTGCAGCATTTGATTATAGTTGGTTTATAGGAGTATTGGAGTGTTGGAGTGATGGAGTGATGGGCTGAAATTATCTAACCCCCACCATTACTCCACAACCCCATTTCCCCACTACTCCAATTTCTAATATCTATCAATACAATTCAATTCTATAAAAGCACGTTTAAGTCTTTCAACCATTGATTGTTGTCCGGCTCTAAGCCATTTTCTGGGATCGTAATATTTTTTGTTGGGAGAGTCCTCACCATCAGGGTTTCCAATTTGGCCTTGTAAATAGTCGTGATATTTAGCTTCATAAGCCCTAACACCATCCCAGGTAGCCCATTGAGTATCAGTATCAATATTCATTTTAATAACGCCATACGAAATTGCTTCTTTTATTTTTTCAGCTTCAGAGCCGGAGCCACCATGGAAAACAAAGTTCACAGGATTATATCCGGTTCCGAATTTTTCCTGGATATAATTTTGTGAGTTTTTTAGTATTGCCGGTTCAAGCTTTACATTGCCCGGTTTGTAAACACCATGAACATTGCCAAATGCAGCTGCGATGGTGAAATTATTGCTAACCTCTAAAAGAACTTCATATGCCCTTGCAACTTCTTCGGGTTGAGTATATAATTTTGAGCTGTCGATATTTGTATTATCAATGCCATCTTCTTCACCACCTGTTATACCTAGCTCAATTTCAAGTGTCATTCCCATTTTACTCATTCTTTCGAGATATCTTTTTGATATTTCAAGATTTTCCTCTAATGGTTCTTCTGAGAGATCAAGCATATGTGAGCTGAACAAAGGTTTACCGGTTGCTTTAAAATATTCTTCACCTGCATCTAACAATCCATCAATCCACGGAAGGAGTTTTTTTGCTGCATGATCGGTATGAAGAATTACCGGTATGCCATAAAGTTCGGCAAGTTTATGTACATGTAGTGCACCTGAAACCGTTCCGGCGATTGCTGCCTTTTCGTTGTCATTTGATAGGCCTTTTCCAGCATAAAATGCACCTCCACCGTTCGAAAATTGAATTATAACAGGTGAGTTTACATCCTTTGCTGTTTCCATAACGCCGTTGGAAGAGTCAGTTCCAACAACATTAACCGCCTGTAGTGCAAATTTGTTTTCTTGAGCTATGCTGAAAATAGTTTGTAAGTCATCACCGAACACAATACCCTGTTTAACTTTATCTGAAATTT